>DTTG01000251.1 GCA_012964845.1 Fidelibacterota bacterium | reverse complement strand
TTTTTCATACTCATCCTGATTAGAAATAATTTGTTTCAAAGCATAAATAAAATGATCCACATCATCTTTGGTATTATATAATCCAAAACTTACCCGAACCATACCCATCCAGGGTTCGGTATGCCAATCTGTAATCTGCTTTGCACGGGCCTCATTAATTTGAATATGGTGCGTTAATTCCAACATTTTTTCAACATAGGGATGAGCACAGAAACACTCATTTCTCACAGCAATATTAAAGTAGTCATTTAAAATTGCAGCCACCAGTCCATGATTCAAATTTTTCATATTAAAAGAGATAGTGCCGGCCCGGGGGCAGGTTTTCATGCAGGTTTCACCATATATCACCACTTCTGGTATTTTCAGCATTTCTTCCAGGCAATAATGGGTTAATTGTGTGTCTTCTTCCAGTACATTTTCCATTCCAATTTGATCTAA
Source organism: Fidelibacterota bacterium (assembly GCA_012964845.1). Taxonomy (GTDB): domain Bacteria; phylum Fidelibacterota; class Marinisomatia; order SCGC-AAA003-L08; family D37C17; genus D37C17. The sequence goes on along the minus strand of DTTG01000251.1, from coordinate 4,108 downwards.
AACATGAATGGCAGCTCCCAGGGTGATTGCACCAAGGATATTTTGTGTGCCTGCCTCTTCTCTGTCAGGGAAATCATTGGTAACATAATAACGTTCAGGAAATACCCTGTCAACCATGCCTCCGCCCACTTCCTCGGGTTCAATTTTTTCCATGAGGTCTTTCCGGACGATTACAACTCCAGGTGATCCCGGGGCATAGGTTTTATGACCGGAGAAAATCAAAGCATCTACATTCATTTCAGGGTCAGAATGACCACTCATAACTATGGGGACATGCGCCGCCATTTGGGCTGCATCCACAACCACATAGGCCCCATAATGATGGGCTAACTTTGCCACCTCATTTATAGGATTGATAATTCCCGTTACATTGCTGATTCCCGTAACCGAAACGTAATTTACCCGTCCCTCATATTCTGCCAAATAATGGTCTAACAAGTCCATATCCACACAGCCCATTTTCGACTCATGGGTATCAACAGGGATATGAATGACATGGCCCCCATGTTTCCGGTGGGGAAGATCATTGGAATGGTGTTCCATTATGGATACCAGCACCACATCCTTTTTGGGTTGCAGATGATTGAATACCCGTGCGATTCTGTTCATTCCGGAAGTGGTACCGCTGCCGGTGAAAAAGCAGGTGTAATGTTCAGGATCTGCCTGAACAAATTGCAATATTTTTTCATGTACCCATGTATAGGTTTTGGTGGCAATTTTTGCACTGAAGTGCATGAGCGAATGAGTATTGGAGTAATGTTGAAGAAATTTTTCACCCGTTCGATGTGCAATTCCCATCATCAGAGTGGATGCCGTAGAATCCAGGTAAATTCTTCGGGTTATTTCTCCACTTGCTATTTGGTAATTTGTTTCCAATCCTAGAAAATCCTTCTGGACTTTTTCAAACAAGTTTGTATTTTCGTCTTCTTTTATTTCAGGTAATAATATATCAGTTTCCATAGGGCAAATTTAGGGAATATTTGTTATTTCTTCTCAATAAAGATTAATCGTTATTTATATGATCAGTAATTATAGCATCCAGCCGTTTCTTTAAAAGATTGGTCATTGTAAATTTAGATTTCCACCCCTCCCAATAGCAGGAGAGCAATCCAATACCTGTGGATGAAATAAAGGCTTCTTCCATTTCATTAATAGAATCAAATGGAATAGAATCTTCAACTACTGATAATCCAATTTGTGGTGCGAGGTCCATAATTGTATCCCGCATTACACCCGGCAGTACACCCAAATCAAGGCCTGGAGTAATTAATGTTTTTCCCTTAATAAAGAATATATTTCTTATGGCGCATTCTGTTATAATTTTATCTCGATTATAAAATACAGGTTCAAAAGCGCCGGCTTTTTCAGCATCTTTTTTTGCCAGCATATTGCCTATATAATTCAGTGATTTAATAGCCGGATGAAATCGTATTAAAGGGTACTTTTCCTCAGAATAAAACAATACCTTAACAGGCTCGCCTGGTGTTTTTGTCAAGGGGCGGATAGTAACATAGAAATTGGGGTTTCCCGTATAATTCCATGGAGTTCCTGTTATTTCTCCCCTGGTTACCATTAATTTTAGTAAGCCTGAGGAGATATGATTTTGTTTAATCATTTCCTCTAAAATGGATATTATTTCAGTATTTGATTTGTGAAACTCAATCTGGATAATGTTTAAACCAGAGTGGAGTCGTTTCAGGTGTTTTTCCGGTTTGAAAAGCCTGCCGTTTTGAAAGCGGATTGTTTCAAATAAACCATCACCGCGTTGGAATCCTCCATCACTGAAAGAAACCTTCGAATCAGATGCTGACAGCCACTCACCATTAATATAATTGATAATTTCTTTCATTAATGATTTGAAATCAGGTTCTCATTTTTATAATTAAGCGATTGCGGTTGAAATTCATGGCAGAAAGGTTTGAGAATTGCCCCTTTTTGCTGTGCTTCCTGCCATTCCTCCAGGGAATCCGAGTCCCAAACTATTCCACCACCAACGGGATAGATTCCCATATTATTCTGGATGGTCATAGTTCGGATGGCAATGTTGAAATCCATATCTCCATTTGGTTGAATAAAGCCCAAGCTCCCCGTATAAACTCCACGCTGATAGCCTTCCAGTGAATCGATAATTTCCATAGATTTTTCCTTAGGAGCTCCAGTAATAGACCCGCCTGGAAATAGTGCTTTAAAAATATCAATTTCTTTCACGGATTTATGCAATCTACCATATACCCTTGAAACCATTTGATGCACCGTTTCAAAGGACTGGATGTCATATAAACTATCCACATTTACAGAGCCAAATTCACAGACCTTGCCAATATCATTTCGGATAAGATCCACAATCATCAGGTGTTCAGCTCTATCCTTTTCACTTTGAAAAAGTTCTTCAGCAAGACGCTCATCAATGACTATATCATTTGATCGGGGGCGGGTACCCTTCATTGGGAAAGATTCAATGGTGTCATCTGAAGTATGGAAAAACCGCTCAGGACTGAAACTCAATATCTGAAAATCCTCCAGGTTGAGATACATACCATAATGGGGGTGTACACTTTCCCGCATTGAACTATAAATTTCAAAAGGATCGCCACTCAACCCATATTGCTTGGGCTGTGTAAAATTAATTTGGTAACTGTCGCCATTTGCAAGTGCGGTTTTTATGGTGGTGATGGATTTTTGATATTCGTGGGGGGATGGAATATCTTTTTTCAGGTGAAAGAAAGGAGAAGATTCTTTCGGTTCTGCTTCGATTAAATTGTAAGGAATAACTTTTTTTGGTTTACCAAACCAAAACAGGGGTTGATTAGAAATAGGTTTATTAAAAGAAATGTGAGGGAATAATAAATATTTAAAATCGTAAGAAATAAATCCCACTGCTGAAAGGATGTCGGAATCTGCTTTCCATTTATCAAGAGTTTTTTGCCATAATTCTAAAGGGGGTAAATCAGAATATTCGCCATTTAATTGGGCAACACCCTTGGCATTTATTGAAAAGCTCTCTTCAAATCCCCAAATTGCAAACCGCTGGGAAGAAGCATCCCAATGATCAATAAGGGCATCAGGGTTCCCGAATTTTTCTATTAAATGATGTAGATCAGTCATGTTTTTTTTCAAGCGGCGATTTATTTACCATGCCAAAGCTAGTAAAGTTAAAAATACGGGGGGATGGAATAGCATAAGAAAACACACGATTTTCTTTTAAAAATTGTGAAAGCCCAATTTCCTTTATGAGAGCAAGTGGGACTTTTTTCCTATTTCCATTAATTGATTTTAAGTTTGATGGAAGTTTTGGAGGGGTCCATCCCAAGGTTTTCCCAAATAAATTTAATAACTGCAAAACCACATCTTCATCCCAATCCGGATTTAATTGAAATTGTTTACTACTAATGTTAAGATGTTTACTTCTCAATTTACTCTTTCCTGAAACCGCCTGCATTGATTGAAAAAGTGGATATAAATACTCATCAATCCGTTTTTCGAAAGCCTTGGTATTTACCCCTTGAAATAACCAGTTCCAGTTAAAATCGTGTAATAACTTTTGCCATTTTTTAGAATTTTCAGAGTAATGTTGGTACTTCAACCAGGTGGCATCACTATGAAGAATCAAAAGACGGGCTAAGAAATCATGCTTAATTTCTATATTATGCAGCCAAAGTAAATAAATCAGAGTTGAAAATGGGAATTTCCGTTGAAATTCCCCCGCTGTTATCTCCGCCAGAATATTCGGGTTGCAGGAGGATTGGAATCCCGGCTGAACTTCACCAGAAATGGATACTATATGTCCCCCAATTGCTTTACCCTGTTTGGGAAGAATGTTTAAATCCACCCAAATTAAATTTTGTTTTTCCTGAACACCTTTTTCTGTAATCCAAATGGTATTGAGATCATAATACCCTTCCAGCTGCCAATTAAGATGGTGATGAAGTAAAGATGCACAGATTAACCCGTCATAATCAGCTGAAATAATCATAGAGAGATTCTTTTTCCTGAGCCAGGGGAATTGTGAAAACATTTCATTCTGCTGAAAAACCATAGGGAAAGATTAAGAGAATCCTGTTAAATTATTAGAAGTATTTTCAATTAAATAATTAATAACCCGAAAGGA
>DTTG01000250.1 GCA_012964845.1 Fidelibacterota bacterium | reverse complement strand
GTAAGGCCCCCCTGAAAAGGGGAGCCTTTTTATATATAAAAAAAACCCGTTAAAACGGGTTTTTTTCTCCTCCTCGGAAAAACAGTAATAAGGTAAAACTTTCCCTCCCTCAAAAGAAAGCATAATCAATCATACCATATTACGCTAACAATATTTTATATATCTAAAACTTACATAAACTTTATATTGTAAGTGTTTTGCCTACAAGAAAGGTAGAGAGTTTTATTTTATCATGCAAGTAAATTATGTACTTATTTTTCAAATTATTTTTTAATAGAAAGGTGTAAATTATGAATCCACATTTAAGTATGCGCTCTGGAAATCCGGCATTATCTGCAAAAACATTTAAAAATGCCGTCAGTACGAGCGATGAGAAAATGACTATTGAAGGCACTGTAAATAAAACAGCGATGTCCCTTCTTCTGCTCATGGCAGCTGCATCCTATACTTGGTCGAATCCATCCCCGGGACTGATGATATTTGGTATGATTGGCGGATTTATCCTGGCAATTGTTACCATTTTTAAAAAAACCTGGGCTCCCTATACCGTTTCCGGCTATGCCTTATTAAAAGGCTTGGCACTGGGAGGGATTTCCAGATTTTTTGAAATGCAGTATCCCGGGATTGTAAGTCAGGCAGTTTTTCTAACTTTTGGAATTCTGGCAGCCTTACTTTTAGCCTATAAATCCGGACTTATAAAACCCACCGAAAATTTTAAATTGGGTGTGGTAGCTGCCACAGGCGGGATTGCCTTTATGTACCTCATTAGCTTTATCATGAGTATTTTTGGCTCTGGGTTGTCTATTATGAATACGGCAAACACTTCTTTGTTTAGCATTGGTTTCAGCGTTTTTGTAGTCATAATTGCTTCATTAAATTTGGTTCTGGATTTTGATTTCATTGAGGAAGGTGCTGAGATGGGTGCTCCCAAATATATGGAATGGTATGGCGCCTTTGGTTTATTGGTAACACTCATTTGGCTCTATCTGGAAATATTACGTCTATTGGCAAAACTTCAGTCCAGAAGGAATTAGTAATAGGTGAAGACTGAAATTGTCGTACGGGTAGTGGATTGCCATATCTTCCGCTGGGAGGATGGGAATCCATTGTACCTATTATTAAAACGGTCTGAAAATCAAATGTATCCCGGTATCTGGCAATGCGTCACCGGTAAAATTGAAAAAAATGAAAAACCTCATGAAACAGCAACCCGGGAATTAAAAGAGGAAACTGGGCTTGTGCCCAGTTCAATGTGGACAGTTGATCGGGTGAATCATTTTTTTGAGGCAGAGCAAAATCGCATGAACCTCATCCCCGTTTTTGGTGTACAGGTAGAATCCACAATAATTAACCTGTCACCAGAGCATACCGAATACAAATGGTGCAGCATTGATGAAGGTGTTGATCTCCTGCTTTGGAATCAACAAAAACAGGGGCTATTAAATTTTCATCAAATGCTCACCAAAGAACCGGAAAAATTAAAACTATCTATCATCTTCAATAAAAAATAATTCAATAATTTTATCTTGCAAATGAGATCAAGTCTCATTTAAATTAATATAGTTAAGCAAATGCTTGATATTTAATAATCAATAATAAATAAGAATTAAAAATGAAAACAATATTTACAATTGTCTTTTTTGGAATCATTAATATGGCAATTGCGCAGGATGAGTTCTTTCAGCCCGGGTCAACTATTGGTGGATATGGTGAACTCCATTGGAATAAAGCTAGTAATGCTGATGGTGAATCAACCAAAAATACCATGGATTTCCACCGTTTCATTATCTACTACGGTTATAATTGGACGGAGAAATGGTCCTTTAAATCAGAAGTAGAACTAGAGCATAATTTTGTTGCTGACGCCAAAGGCGAACTGGAATTGGAGCAAGCATTCGTAAACTATCACGCAGGCAACTGGGGCTTCCAGGGCGGTGTAATTCTTCCAACTGCAGGTTTATTAAACGAATACCATGAACCGCCATTATTTCTCTCTGTTGAACGGCCGGTTTACAGTAAATATATCATTCCCACCACCTGGTTTGGTAATGGATTTGCATTCTATGGCAATATTTCTGACTTTAAATTTCGTTTAGCTCTTATGGAAGACTTAGAAGGTGAAGGTATATCTTCCGACGGAATTCGTGATGGCCGTGGTAAAGGATTTGAAACTACTGGTTACAATTTGTTGAAAAATATTAGCGTTGCTTATACAGGAATCAATGGACTTCGTCTGGGAGGTTCACTTTCTATGAATGATGCTCCTTATGATAATGATGCAGATACTTCCATTTCCGTTCAACTGGTAGAAGTAAACGCCAAATACACAGCTAATAATATCTATGCTGTTCTGGAATATGGAACTTCCTCCTTTACAGGAAATAATATGGATGCTCCTTTAAAATCAAGCAGTGGATATTATTTAGATCTGGGCTATGATATAGGTGGTATGTTTAACTGTAATAAACTCATTCCCTGGCTACGCGTATCCAATGTATCCAAAAATGATGATGATATATCAAAACAAACGGACTACCTCCGTTTTGGCCTTACCTGGTGGCCCATTAATGATGTCGCTTTCAAAACTGACTTCGCTAATGTGACTGTTGAAGATAACACTACTACTGAATTTAATTTAGGGATTGGTTATAAATTTTAATCCAATTAAATAGTTTTATTTTGCTTAGCCCAACTCGTATAAGTTGCGCTGAGTTGTCATAAATTATATAAATGATTATTAATAAATTAATTCCATTTTATCTCATTTTATTAGGAGGATTTCTTTCTGGAGGAAGTCCGATTCGTGATGCCACTGAAAAATATATTATATCCCAATTTGATGTTGATGTCTCCATAAATATGCACACCTTAAAATTAGATACCGAATTAAAAGCATTGGTGCAAAATAGAGTAAAACAGAGATTTTATAGAGATGAATTGTATTATTGGACTATCTCCAATAATGACACCACCATTGCTTATGCCATAATGGATAACGTATTGGGGAAATCCATGCCCATTACTTTTTTAGTTATTGTGGAAATTGATGGCAGAATAATAAATTCTGAAGTTATAAAATACCGGGAGGCCTATGGAGGTGAAGTGGGCAATAAAAACTGGCTGGCACAGTTTACTCATTTCAGTGATACCTCAGATTTTAAGTTGGGAAAAAATATCGACGGAATTTCCGGAGCAACCATTTCTGTGAACTCCCTTTCAAAAGGTATTCAGAAAATTGCTATTCTGTTTCCCCTAATAAAAGATAAATTAAATTAATGGAAAATATTTCAAAAATTAAATTACATCAATTACCCAAGGGAATAAAGCTTTTACTCATGTTAACTGTTCTAAATCTTACGGCTGGAGTTGGTGTTGGGTTATACTATGTTGCCAATACAACTCACCTTTCACCAGAAGGTACAACCGAACAATTCAGAGGTTCAGCTGTAGATAATAATTTTGATATTCCTGAAAAATTTCCCAAACCAATAAGTGAACTGCTCACCACCACCCACAACCATATAATTTCTATGACCTTCATATTTTTTATTATGGGAGGAATATTTTATTTTAACTCTATCATAACAGGATTTTGGAAAACCTTTTTTATAGCTGAACCCTTCTTTTCTATTCTTGCCACCTTTGGGGGAATCTGGCTCATCCGCTTTATTCATCCTTCCTTTGCCTATTTAGTGATGGTATCCGGCGTACTCATGTATTTGAGTTTTTTCTTAATGGCTGGAACCATCATTTACGAACTATCCATTAAAAAGTAACTTTTCCCTTTGTAGCACAAAACTACCATCTTGAGGGGTATTGTTTTAAAACTCTCTAAAGTGCTAAATTTTCCCTATGTCATCCCTCAAACGCAGACTGGCTGCCATTGTTTTCACCGATATTGTAGGGTTTACCGACTTATCCTCCAAGGATGAAGAGGGTGCCTACAAGCTTGTTGTAAAGCAGCGTGAAATCCTCAAACCTATTGTTGAAAAACATGAAGGAGAATGGCTAAAAGAAAAGGGCGATGGATTGCTCCTGAGTTTCCCTAGCAGTAAGGAAGCTGTTAACTGCTCAATTCAGATACAGACTGCTGTAAAGAATATTGATGATTTAAATCTGCGCATTGGTATTCACCAGGGGGACATCATCATAGAAGACAAAGATGTTTTTGGGGATGATGTGAATATTGCCTCCAGAATTGAACCCTTTGCAGTAGCGGGTGGTATTGCCGTAAGCCAGAAAATTCAGCAGGATCTCTCCAGTAACCCCGAATTCAAATTCAAGTTTATTGATACTCCTAAACTCAAAGGAGTTCAGCAGGAAGTCTCTATCTATTGCATCATTTCCCACGGATTGCCAGAGTCAAAAAAATCTGATATTCAGGCGAAGGTGGATCCTAAGAAAAAGTACTATAAGGAAATACTCATCAGCACTCTTTTTGGTATAATTATTTTTAGTTATATCCCTCAACTTTTCGACTCAGGTGAATTTCATTTTTTTCAATCGTCCTTTTCACGATCTGCCAATATAAAAAATCCTGTTACAGGAGAATTAC
>DTTG01000249.1 GCA_012964845.1 Fidelibacterota bacterium | reverse complement strand
ACCAGGGTGAGCCATACCTACATATTCCATCATATTTCCCATGGAAGTATAAGTGAACTCATCCGTTACAGGAAGTACCTGCTGAATGGTTACACAATTACCATTTTCATCGGTAATTGTATTAACGTCTGGATAATAGCTTCCCTCAGCAATTGCCCCAGATCCATCTTCGTTTAATGTTACATTTAGGTTAATTCCGATAGCTCCAAGTGCAGCATCAGTTAATTGCATTGCCTGTGTTGTAAATGGTACGGCTGCAGGAATTGTTGCTACAGGTATAGTTACACCCAAACCATAGGCGTCAGTCACTGTAAGCGTATTTTCAGCACGGGTTATATATGTATAGAGTACATCTACCCCTGACAATTTATACTGCCCAGCTGCATCCTGTGCTACTATAAGCGCTGAAACAGCACATAATACAAGTATTGTTCGTTTCATTATTACTCCTCCTTGTTTCCTCATTTCGAGTTATTAAGTTTCGTTTGTTTTAGTTATTCTTTTACTGAAAATTTGTGTTTTATATATAAAAGAAGTAACCTATGACCCCTGAAGTTAATACAGGTTTGTGATTTCTATCAAGAATTATTTACAGGGGCGTTGAAAAAGTGACCCAGATCACTTATTTCGTTTTCGCCTACTGGATACAGCAGCGTAATTAAGGCTTAAAAAAATGATGATAAGACCGATAATAATCATAATTTTAGACAATAGCCAAGGGGGAAGGCTGTTCCATATCTCTTTATAGTCAATCATGGCAGATATTCTGCCAATATAACAGATTCCAAATTATAGACTGATAGCATTTATAGATTTACCCAGGCTGGTCCATCTCCCCCCTCTGGAGGGACCCATTCGATAATCTGGTAGGGGTCCATAATATCGCAGGTTTTACAATGAACACAATTTGAAAAGTTAATCTGCAGGTGGCGGTTATTATCTTCGCCAGTCATTTCATACACATCTGCCGGACAAAAATATTTACAAGGGTTGCCAAACTCTTCGGTACAGCGGTTAATACAAATATCGGTATCCTGAACATGGAGGTGGGGAACCTGGTCCTCATCATGAGCCGTAGCAGAATGGTACACATTGGTGACTTTGTCAAAAAGGTAATTCCCGTCAAACTCCAATTGATCATATTTGCTATTACCCCCATTCCCACCTGACTGGGATCCCGAATCCAGTTTTGTGAGATGTTCATGGCCATTTTTACTGGGTAGATGGTTTAGTACTCCCCAGGCTCGTCCACCGGTAAGCAAACCAAGACCGGTGTTTACCAGTGCCGGGAGAAGGCCATAGTCAAAAGCCTGGTGAAAATTGCGGACTTTATACAATTCTGTTTTAATCCAGCTCTTATCAATTCTATTTTGAAAGTCGGAAAGTGTGGAATCACTGAAATCATTTTTCTGTAATGCATTTAAAATTGTTTCTGCAGCCTCCATTCCTGATTTCATAGCGAGATGGATACCCTTTAAGCGCTGACCGTTCATAAACCCAGCTGAATCTCCAATGAGCATGGCACCATCAACGGTAAGTTTTGGAAGAGAAAAATAACCGCCTTCTGGCAATGATTTAGCACCGTAAGCGATCATTTTTCCATTTTTCAATAGAGACCTAACCCATGGGTGGGTTTTGAGCAGCTGTAATTCATGGTGGGGATCAATGGATGGATCTTTGTAGTCTAAACCCATTACCAAGCCCAGGTCCAGAATATCGTTTTTCATGCCATAAATAAAAGCGCCGCCAAATATATCATGCCCGAGAGGAAATCCCATAGTATGGGCAACATACCCCGGTTTAATACTGTCTTTAGGCATTTGCCACAATTCTTTAACCCCAATGGCCCAGACTTGTGGATTTTTACCCTGCATTAAATTAAACTTATTAATGAGTGTTTTTGTTAAGCTGCCCCTGGTTCCCTCGCCAAGAACAGTTGTTTTGGCATGAATGTCTACACCTTGGTCAAAATTAGATTTATGATTTCCATGCTTATCAATCCCCCTGTCACCGGTACGGACTCCAATAACCTTTTCATTTTCATATAATAATTCAGAGCCTGAAAATCCACAGAAAATATCAATCCCTTCCTGCTCACAAATTTTACCCAGCCAGCGGGTGAATTGTCCCAGGGATGCCACATAACAGCCATGATGGCTCATGGATTTAGGTAGATAGGGGAAGCGGAATTTACCTTTGGAACTCAGGTAATACATATGCTCCTCGGCTACTTCAGCCTCAAAGGGTACCCCTTTTTCAAGATGATCGGGTATGAGTTCATTCAGGGTGCGGGGGTCAATAATTGCCCCGGATAGAGAATGAGCGCCCACTTCCCGTGCTTTCTCAATAATGGCGATTGAGATATCCAATCCAGCCTTGCCAGTGATCCTTTTGAGGTGCAGAGCTCCTGCTAAACTGGCAGAGCCGGCACCCACAAAGAGCACATCAACATCTAATACCTGGCGGGTTTCTTCCGTCATTAGCTGCCCTGGATTACCGAAATCAGTTTTGGTACGATTTCAAAAATATCACCAACTACACCATAATCAGCAATTTCGAACAGGGGTGCATTGGCATCTTTATTGATAACTACAATATTTTTGGACCCTTTCATGCCCACAACATGCTGAATAGCGCCTGAGATACCCAATGCCAGATATAACTTTGGGGATACGGTTTGACCAGAGCTTCCTACCTGACGGGAAGATTCCAGCCAGCCTGCATCTACCACTGGTCTTGATGCGGCAATCTCTCCTCCAAGTGTTTTAGAAAGTTCACGAGCCATTTCAATGTTTTCTTCTTTGCCGATCCCCCGGCCAACAGAAACTATTACATCTGCCTGTGTTAGGTCAACGGCCTGTTCAGCTTCCTGAAATTTTTCCTCAGGGGATATAGAATCACTCACTCCTGATAAATCTACGGTGACATTGCGAATTTCTGCTGATCCCGATTGAAGTCCATCTACACGAAATGCCCCGGATTGAAAAGACACGATGAAAGCCCCTTTATTCACAACCGAATCTGAGTTGAGTTTCCCCTGGTAGATAGATCGAATAAAAGTGAGTTTATCCTCCATTTTGAATCCAATGCAATCAGAAATCAGGGGAATATCCAGGCGTGCGCTTAAGCGGGGAGCCCAATCCCGTGCTTCGTAACTATGTCCAAATACAATTATATCTGGCGATTCAGCTTTAGCAATGTCCTCCATTGCCTTGAGGTAAAATAAGGGATTGAATATATTTAAATTGTCATCCTCAGCTAATAGGACTTCAGATACATTATATCCGGCTAATTGACTGGTAATATCAGAATTAAAGCTAAGGGCAGAAACAGTACCCCCTGTTTGAGCTGCAATTTCCTGTGAGCCCTTCAAGGCTTCAAGTGATACGGAGTTTATTTTACCTTCATCTTGTTGAATATAAACAAGTATTTTCATAATTAATTAAGTACCTTTATGTCATTTTTAAATAATTCCACTAATTTTTCAGAAATCTCCTCTGGAGACCCCTCAATAAATTGCGTTTCTTTTGTTTTATCCGGCACATATATTTTATTAATGGTAACGTTGGATTCCAAAGCATCAGAAGAAATATCGCTTGCAGTGACATCATCTACCGTTTTTTTCTTTACCATCATGATCCCTTTTAAGGTTGCATAGCGAGGAGAATTGATGCCGGATTGAATACTAATTGAGGCGGGAAGGCTTAATTTTGTCCATTGGAACCAACCACCTTCCAATTCTTTTTTCACTCTTATTGTGGAATCATCTATAATTTCTGTCCCCATTACGAGGCTACCGTGAGACATATTCAATAATTCAGCTAAAATTAAACCCAACTGAGAATTCCCCTGATCATCAGATTGAAGTCCGGACATAATGATGTCAAAATTTTCCTTCTCCAAAGTGGATGCAATTACCTTCCCCAGAGATAATACATCTAAATTATCAAATGAGCTGTCAGATATAAAAATACCCCGATCAGCTCCTTTAGCTAATGCATCTTTCAATACTTGTCTGGCAGAATCTTTCCCCAAAGTACAGGCAATGACTTCACCACCATGTTTTTCCTTTAATAGCAACGCTTCTTCCAAGGCATAATTGTCACTTTCATTGGACACCCATGTAATATTATTTTCAACCAATGTGAGATGGTCATCGGCTATAGTGAGAGAAGAATCTTTATCCGGGACCTGTTTAATTAATACACAAATCTTCATTAATTTTCCTTAGTTTAAAATGGAATTTATTTACAAATGCTCTACGCCTAGTGAGCAAAATTACAATATTTTGGAATTATAACTAGGTGTAAAAATTGAGAAATTATTATAATTTACAAAATGATACAATTCCATTTTTGCTTTATCAAATAGTTCAGGGTAATTTTCAGCTATTGCTCACCTGACAATTAATTGATTAATCATAATATAACAAAGTTAATAAAAAAGGTATTCCTACCGATTTTATTCATTAGTGGAGTTCTGTCCCAGACGAAACATGAACCATTTGCTGATGAAAAATTTGGCAAGGTATATTATATAGAAACTATTTCCGAAGCCCCTGTGATAGATGGCGTTCTGGACGAAGCTATATGGTCATCTATTCTCCCCATAACTGACTTTGTTCAGGAAGA
>DTTG01000248.1:3117-4636 GCA_012964845.1 Fidelibacterota bacterium | reverse complement strand
GTCAATATTCTAGATATTATCAATGTTGTGAACCTAATTCTCTCCAATCAATTTGATACCTGTGCAGACCTGAATTCAGATGGAAGCATTAATATCCTGGATATTGTCAATATTGTGAATTTAATTCTGGCTTAGTTCTTGGCTGTTAGCCTTTAGCCTTAGCAGTGAGTTGGGTTCTAGGAGGCTCCTAATTCTGCATACTAATTCACTAATCACTATTTGTTATTCGATATCTGGTGTTCAATATTTTACCCATATACTCGATTTTCAATTAGTGTGAATTCGTGGTAAATTAAATACACCTAATAAAAATATGAATTCTGCTGGTATATATATCCATATCCCATTCTGCCAATATATCTGTAATTACTGTGATTATTTCACTACTGAAAAGAAGGCAGGAAACATCCCCCATTTTGTGATAATGCTCCTGCGAGAAATTGAATTAACAGCCGGCAATTTTGATCACCACGATTGGCGAATTGACAGTATTTATTTAGGAGGAGGTTCCCCTGCCCTGCTTCTGCCTAAAGATTTAGAAATTATCCTTAATAAATTGAGAGGACACTTTCCCTTTTCCCAATTCCCAGAGATTACACTTGAAATTAATCCAGGGGAGAATTCATTTGCGGATTTGAAGTTATTTAAGGAGATGGGGATCAACCGGCTATCTATTGGATTTCAATCTTTGAATCCGAAATTTTTAAACATATTAACACGAACACACAATCCAGATGATTGTATTGCTCTGTATGAAAATGCCCGAGAAGCAGGAATTGAGAATATCAGTATTGATATGCTCTATAATATTCCCGGGCAGTCCGTTACACAGTGGCTGAACGATCTTAAAACCGTGGTTGAAATGCAGCCAGATCATATTGCCATGTATTCCTTAACTGCTGAAAAGGGTACACCCTTTTACACAGACATTCAAAATGGTGACCTCTCATTGCCTGATGCTGCAATTGAGGGTAAGATGTATAAGCAAGGTTCTCAATATTTAAGAGATTGCAGATTTACTCAATATGAAGTCTCCCACTTTGCTAAACCGGGGAAAGAATGCCGTCACAACCTCCATTATTGGAAGCGGGATCCTAATCTGGCATTTGGTCCCTCTGCACATGGATTTGATGGTGAAAAACGCTATTGGAATGTGGCTTCTCTGGAAAAGTATGGTGAAATACTTTCCCAAAATAATCTACCCATTCAGAATACTGAAATACTTTCAGCTGAGAATATAGTAAATGAAATTGTTATGAATGGACTGCGGACAAATTTAGGTGTTCCAACTTCCTGTTTTGATAATATTGATGATATATCAATCCAAAAATGGGAAAGCTATTTAGAAATAGAAAATGGTTCACTATTATTAAAACCGGAATACTTCCATTTGGCTGATGAGATTACCGCAGATTTGATGGTAGGGTAAGCCTGATGGCATCCACATTATTCCCATAATCCATTTTCCCAACAAATATCAATTAAACTATCCTTCAAAATAACCACTTCAACAAGCTAG
>DTTG01000248.1:0-3017 GCA_012964845.1 Fidelibacterota bacterium | reverse complement strand
ACCATTCAAATAAGCTGTAATTTTCACCATCATGACAGAAAATATTACAGAACCAATTAGACTTACTCAATTTTCACCCGGCGCTGGCTGAGCCTGCAAGCTGAGTCCGTCGGACCTTGCCCAGGTACTGGGTAATTTAAAAATTGATCTGCCTGAAAATACTATTGGATTTGAATCCTCTGAGGATTGTGCTGTTGTCCCCTTAGATGAGGATCATTATCTGCTCCAATCTGTGGATTTCTTCACTCCCATTGTAGATGATCCCTATACATTTGGACGAATTGCAGCAGCCAATTCTTTATCCGATATTTATGCTATGGGAGGTATGCCGCAACATGCCCTGAATATTGCAGAATTCCCTTCTGATGATTTGCCACTGGAAATTCTCACCGAAATTATGCAGGGTGGGTTGGAAATCACAAAACAAGCCAATATCCCAATCTTAGGAGGCCATACCATAAAAGACACCGTACCTAAATATGGATTAGTGGTAACTGGCCGTGTGGAAAAGAAAAATCTCACTTTAAATTCCACTGCTAAGGCTGGCGATGTACTTATTTTGACAAAACCCTTGGGAAGTGGAATAATTGCCACTGCCATTAAGAAAGATAAAGCACCCAAATCCATCATGGAAGAGGCTGTAAATGTTATGACCAAATTAAATCACGGTGCTGCCATTGCCATGAATTCCGTAGGAGTAAATGCATGTACCGATATTACCGGTTATGGACTTTTAGGGCATCTCCTGGAAATGTGTAATGGAAGCAAGGTATCTGCAACCATTGAATTTAATGCAATCCCCTTTATAAAAGGTGTATACGAATTGGCACAAAAAGGATTCATTCCGGGTGGCACCAAACGTAATCTGGAATATGTTTCATCCCAGGTTAATTTTTCAGAGAACATTTCCCAGGAACAGCAATATCTTCTTGCTGATGCCCAGACCTCCGGTGGACTGCTCATATCCGTAGCAAAAGAAAAAGCTGAAGATTTACAAAAGACTCTCACTGAGAATAACACCTTGTCGTCTGCCGTTGTGGGACATGTATATAATCCCGCAGAATCTACGATATACGTTAATTAGCCATGGCGTTGGCAGAGGCAATATCCCATGATTTTCAGGTAACTGCAATCAGCCGTTTTATGCCTGAACGCTCTAATCAGGAAATTCCCATTTTTTTCTTCGCCTATTGGATAACCATTAAAAACCAGGGGGCAACACCTGCTCAATTGCTTAACCGCTACTGGCATATTATGGATGCTGACGGTAGAGTAAATGAAGTCAGGGGTGAAGGCGTTGTTGGAGAACAACCGCTAATCCATCCCGGGCAATCTTTTGAATATAATAGTTTCTGTCCCCTGCCAACTAAATTTGGTTTCATGAAGGGGCATTATGAAATGCAGGGAGAGGATAAAAATACATTCCAGGTTGAAATACCTCAATTTCGTCTGGCAACCCCGCAATCTGCTAATTAAACCATGCAGCAAATTTACCTGGACAATCAGGCAACCACTCCCCTTGATCCAAAAGTATTCTCAGCTATGGAACCCTGGTTCACAGAAAAATTCGGTAATGCCTCCAGCCGAAATCATACCTATGGCTGGGAAGCAGAAGAAGCGGTTGAAATTGCAAGGGAATCAGTAGCAGCAACCATCGGGGCTCTGCCCAAGGAAATTATATTTACCAGCGGTGCCACTGAAGCCAATAATATTGCTTTACAGGGTGCTGCTAAAAGCTACCAGGACCAGGGAAGGCATATCATCACCGTAAAAACAGAGCATAAAGCTGTAATGGATGTGTGCCAGCACCTTTCAAAAGATGGTTTTGATATTACTTATCTACCCGTTGATAAAGGTGGCATTCTTGATCTTAACAAATTTGAAGATGCAATAAGGGATGATACCATTCTTGCCTCTGTCATGCATGTAAATAATGAAATTGGCGTTATTCAACCCATTAAAGAACTCGGTGCTATTTGTAAAAACAAGGGAATTATCTTTCATGTAGATGCTGCACAATCTATGGGCAAACTATCCATTAATGTGGATGATATGGGGATTGATTTATTGTCTATTTCTGCCCATAAATTGTATGGTCCCAAAGGAGTTGGTGCTCTTTATGTTCGACGGAAAAATCCTCGTGTTCAGCTTCAACCCATAATGTTTGGCGGTGGACATGAGCGAGGGATTCGCTCGGGCACCTTGCCAGTCCCTAATATTGTTGGATTGGGTAAAGCCTGTGACATAGCTGCTGATGTGATGATAGAGGAAAACCTGAGAATTTCCCAGCTTCGTGATACCCTTTTAAAGGGAATTAGAGCTGAAAATCCAAACGCCAGTATAAACGGCAGTATGGAACATCGGGTAGCGGGTAATTTGAATATGAGTTTCCCCGGAGCAAATAATGAGGCTATAATTGCGGCAGTACCTGACATTGCTATCTCCAGTGGATCGGCCTGTACTACTTCAACCATGGAACCCTCCCATGTGCTATTGGCATTGGGGATGAGTAAAAATGAGGTTTATTCTTCCCTGCGATTTGGCATTGGCAGATTCAATACTGAAGAGGATATTAAAATTGCAGTGAAAAGTATTAATCACTGCATGAAGAAACTGGGGAAGATGAGTTTTGTATAGCTGGGGACGGCTTCCATTCTCCTAATTCCTTTCTCCAATTCTCAAGACACTACATTTCAAACCAATAGTCAATTTTCACCATGATAGATTGATCCCGGAGGGTTTCTACCCATCTACCCTTGTTATTATAACGGAAAAAATCGCTTAGTTTTGAAAACTTTTCACCATTTACCGATTTACGAGCGGTGTACACAATATATAAATTGGACCCATGAGCATAATTCCATTTTAATACACCATTAAAAATGAAACTAGTGTATTGAGGATATAATCCAATATAGTAGTTTGGGTCTAATATTAAAGAAGATGTTGGATCTTGGACTACTTTTTCGTCCGTGGTGTAAATATCTTCAATAAATGTTTCATATGTTTTTAAACTA
>DTTG01000247.1 GCA_012964845.1 Fidelibacterota bacterium | reverse complement strand
GCTTTAGCTGCTGAAACAGCTCCGTAAGCTTTCCATTGGCGATGACCGCCGGAACTGGTCATAGCAAATATTTGAGATCCTTTTTGCAACAACCCGGCTTGAAACAATTCTTGTGTCCAATAAAGAATACTGCTGGCCATTACATCCAAAGTCATTTCAACTTGACGTTGTTGAAGTGTTTTAGACGCATCCATATCTATTACTGGCTTTAAGGCGCCAAATGCCAGGGAATGCATGAGAATTTTCACCCGTATATTACCTATTGATTTTAATTCATCAATTACAGCTCTTCGTTTATCTGCATCCGTGGCGCTCATATTTTTAAAATGGACTTCCACATTATTGCTCTTTAATTCATCAACCAAAGAGTTTATGGAATCCATGGCTGCCTTTCGATCTAAATGAATTCCATAAATATTAATTCCCCTTGAGGCAAGCGCTCTGCACGTTGCCGCACCAAATCCGCTGGATGAACCCAAAATTACTGCCCAATCTTTCATATTTAGTAAATCTCCTGATTAATAAGAATGCAAAATTTAAAGACCTATTTCTGCCACCTCAAAGTAATTCATACAAATGAAAAATTGATTATAATAAAATAATATTTAATTCTCCTTAATTTTCACTATGGGATTAAAAGCCGGAATTGTAGGATTACCCAATGTTGGGAAATCAACCATATTTAATGCACTTACCAAATCTGCCATACCTGCAGAAAATTATCCCTTTTGCACCATAGATCCCAATGTGGGTATTGTTGAGGTTCCAGATAAAAGATTAGCAGATATTGCTGCTATTTTTAATCCCAAAGCCATTACACCTGCCACGGTGGAATTTGTGGATATTGCAGGACTTGTCCGCGGTGCCAGCAAAGGCGAAGGGCTAGGAAACCAATTTTTATCTCACATCCGAGATGTAGATGCGGTGTTGCATGTGGTTCGTTCCTTTGAAGAAGACAATATCACCCACGTAGAAGGAAGTTTAGACCCGGTGAGGGACATTGAAACCATTGAAACGGAACTGCTCATCAGGGATATTGCATCCGTAGATAAACGCTTGGAGAAACTACAAAAAAATGCGAGAATGGGTGATAAAGATGCTAAGAAAGAATTGCTTGTTATAGATATTGTCTTCCCAAAAATGAATGAAGGTATATTGGTGCATGATATCGAATTAACTTCTGATCAACGCCTGCTCATTAAACCCCTTTCACTTTTAACAGATAAACCCACCCTCTATGTAGCAAATGTGGATGAAAATGAAATCATATCTGAAAAAAGGAGCGCCGGATTACAAAAAGTATTCGATTTTGCAGAAGAAAGAGGGAATGCTGCTATTCGATTATGTGGAAAACTGGAAGCTGAAATTTCTAATTTAGAAGATGAAGAACGGGAATTTTTCCTAGAAGAATATAACCTGCATGAACCTGGATTGGATAAACTCATACATGCCAGCTATGACCTATTGGGGTTGGAAACATTTTTTACCGCCGGAGAAAAAGAAGTACGGGCATGGACAATTTCGAAAGGTATATCCGCGCCTCGGGCAGCAGGAGAAATTCACTCAGATATTGAACGAGGATTTATCAAGGCAGAAATTTATTCCTTCGCAGAATTGATGCAATATAAATCTGAGGCAGCATTAAAAGAGGCGGGAAAAATCAGGCAAGAAGGGAAAAACTATCTTGTACAGGATGGGGATTTAATATTTTTTAAATTTAATGTGTAAATTAATTCGGTGGGCGATCTCCAAAAAGCTGCTTGCTTGCCCGGGTTAAATATTTTTCTTCCTGTTCCGTCAAACTATCCCACCCCGAAGCATTTAATTTGTCCAATATTTCATCTACCTTTTTTTTCATCAGTACTTCTTCATCATTTTGAGCTGAAGTTTTTTGTTTCAAATTTTTTAACCGTAAACGGTAATACTCCATTTTAATATTTTTCCAATTAAAAATAAAATAGATATACAGTACTCCAATTATCATTCCTGATAAATGAGTAATATGGCTCACATTAGATTGGTTGGCAGACAAGGATGCAAAAAAAGCAATAACACCCAGACCCAAAACCATATATTTTACTTTTAAGGGGAAAAGTCCATATAAATAAACCATTCGATTGGGATAGGTAAATCCATAAGCAACCAGCAATCCATAAATAGCGCCGCTTGCACCAACTATGGGAACAATAGAATTGACACTAAACAGAACTGTCATTAACCCTGCTCCAATTCCACAGGTAAAATAAAAAAGTAAAAATTCATTTTTCCCCCACTGCATTTCCAAATCTTTCCCAAACATCCACAGAACAAACATATTAAAAAAAATATGAAGAAAGCCACCATGAACAAAGAGGTAAGTGAAAAGCTGCCAGACTTTAAAATTTGACCACACATGGCTGGGAACCAGCCCAAAGGAACTGAATAAGATACTTCTTTGACCGGAAAGTGCAGTTAAAACAAATACGACAATATTTATAATAACCAGAAGTTTAACCCCACTTGGAATTGTAAAAGTAGGTCGGGAAAATCCTTTTCGAAACCCCGGACTGGTATATTGGTATCTCATCTAAGTTGATTTATTGTTTTCTTCATTGATTAAATTACGAACCATTTCCATTGAACGTACCCGTTTCAATCCTTCAATATGAAAAGATGTAAATATATCCAGGAATCGAATGGGGTTGAATATACTGTTTTTCTCAATTGTCAAGGTCTGTAAATCATCCAAATGTAAACCCGTTATTTTTTGAAGTAAAGTAAAGCTGTTTTCTTCCAGAAGTATTTGGCTTTGAGTGACACATTTTGCACATACCAATTCACCTGTATAATTATCAATTCCACCCTGGGACATCTCCGAAAGGCATTTGCTGCAATTTTTCAGGTTCGGCATAAATCCCATTCGAATTGATAATTGATATAAAAAGAATGCAAATACCAGCCAGAAATTTTGAGTTTCATCATTCAATTTATCAAGCACTCTCCAACCCAGACGATATAAAACAGGATAAGGGTTGCAGTCCAGGGTTGCCTTATCAATGATTTCAACGATTGCTAATCCCAGAATAATGCGGCTCAGGTCATTTCTTATTTTTGGATATTGCTGAACAAAATTCGCATTTTTTAAAATCTGAATATCTCGATTCGATTTATTGTAATATTGAATATGAATGTGATTAACCGGCTCCAATAAGGCGCCGGTGACATTTTTTGGCCTTAAAACACCTTTTGCCAGGATTGTTACTTTTCCCCAGTCTTCCGTAAAGATACGGCAAATAAGGCTGGTGTCGCTGTAGGGTATCCTTTTTAATACAATGGCATTGGTAGCAATCAACACAAATACTAATTAGAAATTGTGGTTGAATTTTTAATATGCCCGGGCAAAAATCACCTCATGTTTAGCGGGATTTCCGGAATAGACACATTTTTTATCTGTTATCTTTTCATCCAGTAGAATGCAGCGAATGGTAGCTTTTGTATCCTTTTTAATAGCAGCCTCAGAATCAGGATTGCCATCCCAACCACAGCGTATAAATCCACCATTCTCAATCAAACTTTTAAATTCTTCATAATTATTGGTAGAAAAAGTATTTTTTTCTCTAAACTCCAATGCCTGATTGAACATATTAATTTGAATTTCATCTAATAGCTGACTCATTGTTGAAGCAGCAGATTCAATTTTATAAGAAGTTTTCTCACTGGTATCTCTGCGGGCACAGAAAACTGTGCCGCTTTCCATATCTCTGGGACCAACCTCAACTCGAATGGGTACACCTTTCATCTCCCATTCATTAAATTTGAACCCGGGTGAAATTTTAAGCCTGTCATCCAATTTAAAACGAATACCAATTTCTTTTAATTCTGCCAGGAAGGGTTCAAGAAAATTTTTGATCTCATCCAAGCTATTCTCATTCTTGATTATAGGAATAATGACAATTTGTACTGGTGCAACTTTTGGAGGTAACCGCAAGCCTTTATCATCACCATGCACCATAATAAGAGCCCCAACCAAACGGGTACTCACACCCCAGCTGGTGGCATAGACCAGCTCTTCTGTATTATTTTCAGTTTGGAATTTTACATCAAATGCTTTGGCAAAATTCTGACCAAGATAATGGGATGTTCCTGCCTGAAGTGCCTTTTTATCTCCCATCATGGCTTCGATACAATAGGTATCAACGGCTCCGGCAAATCGTTCAGCTTCTGATTTCAGGCCGGTTAATACTGGAATAGCTAACACTTGCTCCAACACTTCCTGATATATATCCAGCATCTGTTTGCTTTCTTCCCGGGCCTCTTGTTCTGTGGCGTGAGCAGTATGTCCTTCCTGCCAGAGAAATTCGCTGGTGCGGAGAAACAGGCGCGTCCGCATTTCCCAACGTACCACATTGGCCCATTGGTTAATAAGAATGGGAAGATCGCGGTAAGAATTAATCCACTTTTTGTACATGGACCATATTACAGTTTCAGAGGTGGGCCGGACAATTATCTCTTCTTCCAACTTCGAATCTGGGTCAACCACCACACCCTTTCCATCAGGTGCTGATTTTAACCGGGAATGGGTCACCACTGCGCATTCCTTGGCAAAGCCTTTGATATGATCGGCTTCCTTTGATATAAAAGATTTGGGGATAAATGTGTCTATTCAGGAAATCC
>DTTG01000246.1 GCA_012964845.1 Fidelibacterota bacterium | reverse complement strand
CGGGTTTTGCCTAAAAATACCGCTACACTTACTAGAATATCTCCACTTAATTCACCCTCAAATTCTTCAAGAGTATCCCCACTAGCCACTGAAACATAGTCAATCTTAAATTGGGGTTCACTTTTGATAAACCGGGTGATCTCACGCTTTAATTTTTCGACATTGATTTCACCGTCTTTTAAAAGTTTTTTGCCACTTTCCAGGGCTTTAAAAATGGTGGCGGCAACTGAAAATTCATTCTCAGTTAAATATTTATTTCGAGAGCTCATTGCCAATCCATTTTCTTCCCGAATTATGGGGCAGGGTACCACCTGAATGGGGTAGTTTAATTCTTCCACCATTTTTTTTATGATGCAAAATTGCTGAAAATCTTTCATGCCAAAGAAGGCATGTGTCGGTTCAACAATATCAAATAATATTGCAACAATGGTGGTTACACCTTTGAAAAATCCCGGGCGGCTTTTGCCTTCCAAAAGACCAAATAAATTATTGTCATAATTACCCACGTTAATTCCTTCAGGATACATTTCAGAATTGCCTGGCAAGAAAACACAATCCACTTTATAATTTGATAATTTTTCTAAATCTGCTTGAACCTTTTTGGGGTACGTATCTAAATCTTCACCTTCAGCGAATTGAGTGGGATTTATATAAATACTTACAATTGTATTTTCACAGATATTATTGGAATTTGAGACTAAGGATAGATGTCCCTCATGCAGGGCACCCATAGTGGGAACAAATCCAATGGAGCCTGAAATATTCTTCCGCCATTTTCGGAATTCCTTAATGGTGGAAATTTTCTTCAAAAATAATTAGTGGTTTTTTTCGAGTTGGGTTTTGCTGGTAATGAAGTGTTCTTTAGTAGGAAAAGTTTTACCTTCAACTTCATTTTTATATTCTGCTAATTTCTTTTGAATTTCAACTCCAAAGTTGCCATACCGTTTTGCATGCTTCGGCGAGAAATCTCCATATAAACCTAAAATATCGTGGTAAACCTGAATCTGTCCATCACAAAATGGTCCGGCACCAATACCAATCGTTGGGATGTCTAATAATTTGGTAATTCTCTCAGCTAAATCCCCGGGGACTCCTTCCAACACCACTGCAAAAGCACCGCTTTCCTGAACTGCCTCTGCATCTTCAATAATTTTATCGGCTTCATGTTTAGACTTTCCCTGGATTCGGTATCCAGAGCTCAGATTATAGGATTGAGGTAACAATCCCACATGTCCCATTACAGGAATACCGGCATCAATAATTGCCCTGATTTGGGCTGTGTAGGGAGTCCCGCCTTCCAGCTTAATTGCACAGGCACCTCCCTCTTTAACAAATCTACCGGCATTTCGAACCGCATCTTCCACGGAAGCTTGATAGGACATGAAAGGCATATCGGCAACTACCAGCGCCTTTTTTGTACCCCGGCAAACTGCCCGTACCAGGAATATTAATTCATCCATTGAAATGGGGATTGTATTCTCCATACCATACACCACCATGGCAGCACTGTCACCCACTAATAATAATGGTATATCTACGGCATCTGCATTTTGGGCAGAGACATAATCATAAGCAGTAATGGTTGCAAAGGGGGTGTCACCACCCTTTAACTTCTGAATATCTCGGATTGTTATTTTATTCATGGATTGTTAAACTAAAACAGGCTCTTCACTGGACAAAAATGTTACTTGATTTTCAGAATTTACATGAACAATTTTGGGTTTGTGGATCTGAGCTTCTGTTTCATTAAGCTGACAGTAAGCCACAATAATGACCAAATCATCCTTACTAATTAAATGGCTGGCGGCTCCGTTAATACATACCTTACCAGACCCTCTTTCTCCTCGAATAATATAGGTTTCAATACGATTGCCATTGGTTATATCTAAAACCCCAATTTTTTCGTATTCCCTAAGTCCGGCAGCATCCATTAAATCTTCATCCAATGTGAGTGAACCAATATAATTTAAATCTGCCTCTGTCACCGTCGCACGGTGAATTTTTCCTTTAAGCATTTCGATAAACAAGCTATTTTCCTCTAAACTAATGCTGTAAATTTACAATTATTCCCATTATTTCACAAAAAAATGAATAACTTTTTAATTCTCAAATTAAATACAAAATCAGAGCACTTTTTTTACCAAAAAAATATACTAATTGGGAATAAATCATTTTGCTGATATCCACATTATAAGGTATATTTTTACTTCAAGATAACAATATGTTGTATTGATTTAATTCTTGGTGTCACAGGAATTCCTCAAAAAAAAAAACTCCAAAATATTAAAATAAAATACTCTTTTCAATTATGAATAACATTAAACTATATCTAATATCAATTATTTGTACACTATTTATGTATTCTTGTGGAGGTAAAGACGCTGAAAATACAGCTTCTCCTGATGTCAATTTAAATGAGAGTTCAAATGGAAGTAATTATAATCTGACGCAAGATTCAGTAGTGGAAAAAAATCTGCCTGAAATTATTGAAGACCTGCGCATGGATATTAAAAAGTTGAGGGCTGAATTGGACTATCAGCATGAAAATTTGAGCAAGCTGGAAGCCCAAACCAAGGTATTTGCAAATCCTTTTGCTATTTACAACAAAGAAATTGTTCTCAACAACGGCAGCTCTATTTTTGGTAAGATTGTGTACCAGGATCAGGATGTAATGAAAATCGAAACCCTTATCGGACAGCTGATAATTGACCGAAATACAATCGTCCGGGTTGTGAATCAGGTGAGTGCATATGGCAATTTTGACGAAGAATCTTCAAATAATCAATCGGGTGGTTCGCCAGATGCTTCTGGAGTAAATCTCATTCAAAAACGAGTTAAAAATCTGTCAGCGCATCTAGTATTGGTGGGAGATATTACCGAAGAAAAAGACGGTTCTGGGAATACTGTACTTTCAGGTGAAATAAAAAATGTGGGAAATAAACGCGCTGACTTCTCAAAAATTATTTTCACATTTAGAACCAACTGGCAGGGTGATTCAAAAACGTTGACAGCTTTTATTAATGGAATAACAAATACCTTCGAAACAGGCATTTCATCCGACAATAGTATTTTACCCCATGCCGTAGGCAATTTTGAAATGGTAATCCCCAAGTCTTTTGGCTCATTTATTGGGTATAGTTATGATATTGACTGGAGCCAGTATGAAGGTTAATACATTCGTTCTGGGTTTTAGTTTTGCCTTAATCTGTTCAATGGGGTTTTCTGAAAATAAAATTCTTTGGGATTTTGGTGTTGTAATCAGACAGCCCGAAATACAGAATGCCAATAATGAGATTTCACATAAATTCCCATCTAAAGATAAAATTTCTCAAGCTAAAATAACTGCCGTTATTACGGACCCTTTTGTCCCCCCCACTAGAAATACAAACACATCAAAAATATCTGGCAAATTTTTATCTGAACCAATTGAATTAAGCATACATCAGATTAAATTAGCAGCAGAAAAATCTTACTTAATGAAAAATTATCCACATGTTATTGCAATACTGTACCAGAGAGATTTAAGCATATTATCAGAAAAGGTTCAAAATGATTTAATTTATCTTCTTGCGGATGCCTACTATCAAAACGGCAATTATACAAAAGCTCAGGCTCAGGTAATTTCCTTATTCAAACAAAATGAAAGTGATAAGCTCTATCTCCTGCTTGCAATGATTTATGAATCATTAGGAGACAATAAAAACGCAAAAAATAATTACCAGAAACTAATCGCCTATTATCCAAATAGTGATTATTTCAATTCAGCAAAAATCAAATCTCGGATTTTAGTCAAACATTAAAGGATGTCCAAAACAAAAAATTTAATTCCACTTATAATCATTTTATTGGCTGGAGTAATTGAGGCAAACTCACGGGTTGCATTTTCCAGGCCCGGGAATATGATACGGGTTCCCAACGTGGATAGTGATATGTACAAAAACCTTCTTGCTGTGAATGTGTCCTCTGAATATCTCTCATCATCCCAAAGCAGTTCTGCATTTTCTGTAAATACTTTGGCAAAGTCTGGTTATCTGTATGGCATATCTTTTGTGAAGCCTGTAAATCCCGCAAATTCAGCTGAGCTTGGCTTTCATCTCCAAAAAAACATGGTAGAATACGGTGATGTGAAATTAGATGTGGGAATTCAAGATGTAATTTTAAGGCAGGGTAGTGATATAGAAGATGCTGACGGATTGGACACAAAAGGAGTGTCGCTTTTTGCAGTTCTTAGTAGTGCAAAACATTTTGAGGATTACGCCATTGCCACCCATTTAGGTTTCGGCTCAGGTAAAATTAATGAAGATTCACACCTCTATGTTTCCAACCCAAAACAAAATATTGGGGTATTTTTAGGCTTTAATTTCACTACTCCCTTTCTAAAAAAAAATGGAGGAATAAATTTTCTGACGGAATTTGATGGAAAAGGTTTAAATATAGGTGTTAGTATTCCCATATTAAAGTCAACTCATATTAATTTAGGTATTACTCATTTCGAGAATTTTGGCGATTTTGCAACTGAGGACCGTACTGGTACTGACTGGGCAGACTTAAGTGGTGGTGCACCATCTATAACTTTTGGAATGGGTATAAATGTACCCAGAATTATTGATGCAGACGAAGCAGAAGCATTAAGCAAACAATTAGGTGATGGAATCTATGGTGAAACAGATTCTTCTATTTTGTATTATGACCCAATCTG
>DTTG01000245.1 GCA_012964845.1 Fidelibacterota bacterium | reverse complement strand
ATTTCTCTGGATTATTAGTGGGAAAATTTTTCTTCAAAATAATAATTATAAATTGGACTGCAATTAAAGTCGACTATTTACTCTGGAATACCTTCCTGGAGCTTTTTAACATCATTCTCTTTTAAGGATTGAAATTTACCAGGAGATATTTTATCAATTTCCAGACCGGCGAAGGATTGACGGTGGAGATGCACAACTGTAGATCCCAATGCCTTGAAGATTCGTTTAACTTCATGGTTTTTCCCTTCTTTCAGGACTACTTTCCAGTAAATTAATCCCCCTTTTCTATCAAGACGCTGAAGTTCTCCCTTTGCTTTGGTACCATCACCCAGGTCAAGTCCTTTAGATAAATTACCTCTCTTATCCCTAGAGATATTCAACTTGGATGCAACAATATAGACCCTTTCTATTTGGTTTTTGGGATGCATGAGTTTATTGGCCAATTCACCATCATTGGTAACCAATATGGCACCGGTAGTATCCCTGTCTAATCGACCCACCGTAAATAAGCGATCATCACTTGGTACTAAATCAATGACACATTTTCTACCCTGCGGGTCAGATGAGGTTGAAATATAGCCTTTCAATTTATTTACAAGATATACTTTCGTTTTTGGGAGTGAATTAATGGGCATTCCATTACAAACCACAATATCATCAGTGCCAACCTGATAGCCAAAGTTCCTTTTAACATGACCATTTATCACAACCTTTCCTGATTCAATAAGGCTGTCACATTTACGCCGCGATGCAACACCGGCACGAGCAAGAAACTTATTCAGCCGCATAATCATTCTCAAATAATACAGGGCCAGGATTATCACCCATAAGTTCAGAAAGTTCTTTCAGTTTGGGGAGATCAGACGTTTTTTCAAGTCCAAAAGACTCCAAAAAGATTTGTGTTGTACCAAACAGCAGTGGCCGTCCTGCAGTTTTACCTCTACCTTTTACGGTGATGAGCTCTCTTTCCATGAGCGTATTAACCACAGAGCCACATTCCACACCCCGAATTGATTCTACCTCCGCTTTACTTACAGGTTGACGATAGGCAATAATAGACAGCGCTTCCAATGCTGGCCGGGATAATTGTAGTTTTTTGGTATGTTTAAATAATCTCTCAATATATACATGATACTCACTTTGGGATAATATTTGATAGCCCCCACCAATTTTTTGAATTTTCAATCCCTTTCCAGATTTTTCATATTCGGAATTTAATTCGTCAATTATTGGGTTTAGTTCAACAGAAATTTCGTCTTGGAGAATATGGTTGAATCGAGACTGTGTCAGCGGCTCAGGTGAGGCAAAAAGCAAAACTTCAACTAAATTTTTCATATCCATCAGGCAGCAATACCAGTTAAAATAATTTCTCCAAAGGGTTCATCCTGCTCTATAGACACCTGATTGGTCCGCAGCATTTCTAAAATTGCCATAAATGTAACCACAATTCTCAATCTTGTTTTTAAAAATGGAAAGAGTGCGGTAAAGCACAAGTGTTTAGCAGAATCAATTTCACCTTTTAGAAAAGCAATTTGCTCATCGAGATGAATAGGATCTTCTTGTAATTCGTAGGGATTTACATCCGGCAAGCGATGAATAAGCTCTTGAAATATAGTTGATAAAGTAAAAAGGGTAATGTTCTGAACCGGGTTTGTAATTTGTTCAGTATTTTTATCATAGACCATTTCCTGTCCACGCGGATAATGAACAGAATGCTCTGTATATTTTTCCTGTAATTCTTCACTCATTTTCTTGAATTGCTGATATTCCAGCAAACGCTGAACGAGAGGAGTTCGGGGGTCTTCAATCTGGTCATCTTCATCATCTGATACAGGCAGCAGCATTTTTGCTTTTATTTTCATGAGTAAAGCTGCCATATACACAAACTCACCTCCCAAATCTATATTCATCAAATCCATCATTTTCATATAATCCAAAAATTCTTTAGCAATATGGGCGATGGGGATATCGTAAATATTAAGTTTATCTCTCTGAATAAAAAAGAGCAGCAGGTCCATGGGACCTTCAAAGTTTTCTACTTTTACTTGGTATTCCATCAATTTTATCGAGCTGGCTGAATAAAACCTACTTTTCGATACACTTTAGAGAGGGTCTTTCTCCCACGATAAAATGCATTTTCAGCACCCTTTGCCAACACAGATTCTAAATAATCTTTATCTTTACTGATTTCATTATACTTTTTCTGAATTGGTTCTAAAAATTCAGCTATCACATTTCCCAAGTCTGTTTTAAAATCAGAGTACATTTTGCCAGAATATTGTGATTCCACTTCCTTTACTGATAAATCTGTTATCAAAGAATACAATTGCACCAAATTAGATATTCCCGGTCGGGATTTATCCATTTTAACCTCAGAGCCCGAATCTGTCACAGCACGTTTAATTTTTCTCTTAACAATATCCGCTGAATCTAATATGGCAATGAGATTATTCAGATTGTCATCAGATTTAGACATTTTCTTTTCAGGCTCTTGTAAACTCATAATTCGTGCGCCGGTTTTAGGAATGCATGGCTCTGGCACTACGAATGTATCTGAATAAGTAGAATTAAAGCGAATAGCCAGATCACGAGCCAATTCGAGATGCTGTTTCTGGTCAGCGCCTACCGGCACTAGATCCGCTTGGTACAATAAAATATCGGATGCCATGAGGATAGGATAGGTAAAAAGCCCTGCATTAATATTGGCAGCATGTTTTTTTGATTTGTCCTTAAACTGGGTCATGCGATTTAACTCGCCCATGTAGGTGAGCGTACTGAGTATCCACATGAGTTCTGCGTGTTGGGGAACATGAGATTGAATAACAATAGTACTTTTCTCAGGGTCAATACCACAGGCGATATACTGCGCAACATAAGACAGACAGCGTTGGCGAAGCTCAGCTGGATTTTGCCGAACGGTTAAAGCATGCATATCCACCACCAGAAAAATACTATCATGACTCTCCTGCAGGTTCACCCAATTTTTTAGCGCACCTAAATAGTTACCAATACAGAGATGCCCGCTAGGTTGAATACCAGAAAGTAGAATCGGCTTATGTGTATCCGCCATTTTTTAATTTTTCTCCTGCATAAATAAATATGGTCTCCACGAACTCTGAAATTGTTTTACAAATTTTTGAAGATGTAAAATCATCGTTGGCTTTCGAGGTATTTTAGATAAATCCATTTGAATCTGCCGTAATGAATGATTGCCTTTTTTGGTATTACATGGAACACAGGCTGCAACCAAATTATCCCAACTATCTCCTCCACCCTTATTACGGGAAATAATATGATCTATAGTCATGGGTACAGATTTCTTTCCACAATATTGACAGGTATGGTTATCCCGTTTTAATATATTTTTTCGAGATAAAACGATTTCTTTCCGGCGAATTCGTGCATATTCCTTCAATTTTATGACACTGGGAAGGGGCAGCGAGAGATAAACAGAATGAATTATTTCATGATAATTCTCTAATGATTCAACCTTTTCGCTTAAAAGGAGAATAATAGCTCTACGCGCACCAATAACCATGAGCGGTTCATAACTCTGGTTTAAGACCAGAACCCTCCTATTCAGGATAGCAGCCATCAGCCCACTACCTTATCAGATATGGAACACGTTTTAAAAATTGATTGGCTTAAATACTGATTGAACCCTGCATCTCCTTCATTGATAGATTCTATTTTTACTTCACCTGAACAGTGTATAATTTTACCCTCTCCCAGTGAAAATCCCACATGATTTATTTGCTTATTTTCAGCAAAAAATACCAGATCCCCCTGTTTGGCTTCATTCATATTTATTTCATGTAACCACTGGGATTTAACCTGCATTCCTGTATCTCTGGCAATGGATACTCCAATTGCACTCAGTACCAATTGAACAAATCCTGAACAATCAAAGCCATAGGAACTTTTTCCTCCCCAGATATACGGAGTTCCCAATAGAGATTTAGCCAATTTTATTAGCTGTTCCCGTGATTGAATTGTAATTGAATTTTGAGCTGGAATTTTACCTAACTTCCCATCAGGAAGAGCAATTGAAATAAACTGTGTATCCTCTTTAATTACAGGTACCCTTGAGCCAAAAGATAAAAGTCTGTCTTCACTGTTCTCATCCACGGAACTGGTAAATGGAGTAAAACGGTTGGTCAGGGTGATCCAATTGGGGTAGGATTCTGAATTTTCTAAAAGGTAAAAGGTATATATCCAGCCTTCATAGCCATCAGCTTGACGAATATAAAACCAGAGCTTCTCCTCTTTTAATACTTCTACCTTTTCCCAGATGAGAGCCTGGGTGACCATTTCTGAACTGAATCGGGGCTCCCTGTGAATGGAGGCTACCGCTGTAGAAATAACTGCCTTTCGGCTCATCGATTTTTCACATACTCTATGAGCTGCTTGCCGATTTCTGTATTATCCATAAAGGCATCAAAAACTTCAGAGCCGGGACCCGTTGCCCAAATAGGAACAAAATTGGCCGAATGGTAATCTGAGGTAAAACGGATATCTAAATCAGAATCTTTTGCATCATGTACCGCCACCCCCCCACATTCATGGTCAGCAGTTAACACCACCAACACATCTGGATGACTCAATTGGTAATCTAATGTAAAATTGATGAGTTCATTCAGTGACGCCATCTCCCC
Organism: Fidelibacterota bacterium; assembly: GCA_012964845.1. Taxonomy (GTDB): domain Bacteria; phylum Fidelibacterota; class Marinisomatia; order SCGC-AAA003-L08; family D37C17; genus D37C17. The sequence continues at coordinate 71 of DTTG01000245.1, read as the reverse complement.
TTGAATATACTCAGCGCTGTTGGCATGGCCGCCCCAATCCACCTGAGATTCTTCAATCATGACAAAAAATC
>DTTG01000244.1 GCA_012964845.1 Fidelibacterota bacterium | reverse complement strand
ATGGTGAATATCTTCAGTGATAGTATTGGGGCTTCTATTATTGCCAATTCTGAAGGGGAATCACTGTATGAAAACTAATCGTCAGAAAGGGCTGCTTTTATTTTATCTCTTAATCTATTGTGGGCTATAATATTATCGCGAATGGTTGTTTTCACCTCTATAATTTGTACACCTTTCTGTTTAAAACTTTCCTGAATAGATTTCTCTAAATCCTGCAGGTTTTCTGCTAAATAATATTTACTCTTATACAAGCCCGCAACCTTTTCAATTGACAAGCCGGTATCAGTTGTCCAATATTGTTGGAAATTTTCAACATTACTCTCAGCAATAGGTAGAAAAGAGAAAATACCACCTCCGCTATTATTGATAACCACAATGGTTAGATTTGCTTCATACCTTGATGCCAATAATCCGTTCATGTCATGATAAAAACTCACATCGCCAATTAATAAAAGTGAATTTTTATTTACCGAATTATGACTCATACCCAGAGCAGATGAAATTACACCATCAATTCCACTTGCCCCACGATTACTGTAGGTATCTATTATTTTTGAAGAAGTTAATGTAAACATATCCACATCACGAATGGGCATTGAATTTCCTATAAATAGCTGTCCCCCACTTTTTATGGAATCTACACAAATCCTGGCAATTGTACCTTCGGAATAAACAGATTCCTGCATTAATATATCGTACACCTCTTTTTCCCAAGCTAACAATTGTTTCTGCCATCCATGTTCACCCTGCCAACTACAATTTTTAATTTGATATTGGCAATATTTTCCAATCGTGGATTGAATAAATTGTGGACAATCATCATTAAATTGTTCCCAAGCGTCTATTAAAATGGTTTTGTTTTTCCATTTATCTAATAACTGATTCATTACTTTAGAAGTTGGCTTGCGTCCAAAGCGGATAATTAAGTCAGGGTTTATTTTTTTACATCTCAAGAAATAATCATAATTAGCCAAAACCATTTTGCTATTACTTCCATAGCGAAGTTGAGAAAGAGGGTCGGCTAAAATTGGCGCCTGAATTCTTTCTGCTAATTGTATCATCTCTTTTTGATGACAATTCCCTTCCATTGGACCCACAATAATAAGGGGTTGTCTTGATTTGGTTAGAATTGGGATGGAAAATTTTACAACTGGTATTTCAATATTTTCAAAGGTAAATGAAAGGGGATTTATCCCACTTACATTTTCAGGTAATAATGGTTCATCAAATGGAAAATTCAAATGAACCGGACCTGGTGGTTCTTCAAATTTCAATCCGCTAGAATGTTGAAAGGCTGTAAATAAATGGTCCTTTAATGATTCATTATTATTCTGGGGAAGCCCCACATCCGTAAAATTGCAGACATGGCTCCCATATAAATTTTGTTGATTGATAGTTTGATTTGCACCTGTTCCAATCAGATAGGGTGGCCTGTCAGCTGAAAGAATTATAAGCGGCACACGGCTGAGACTGGCCTCTATAACTGCTGGATAGAAATTAGCAGGGGCTGTACCGGAAGTAGATATAAGTACCACCGGCTTTTGGGTGGACTTTGCCAATCCTAAAGCAAAAAATGCTGAAGATCTTTCATCCACATGACTGAAACATTTTATTTTGGAATGCTCAGTGAAAGCAAACGTAAGTGGAGAATTTCTGGCTCCCGGTGATATACATGCGTGACGTACACCCAAGTGGTGGAGGTAAGAAGCCGCGAAAATCGACCAATTAATGTTATTATTGTTTTGGATAATTATCCTTTTCAAATACGGAGTTTGGGTTGTGGATTTCTAGAAGGGTCTTAAATTTGTCCGCCAGATAGCGCCGAAATGATTGGCTGAAGTTTCAGTTCAGTCTCCTCCCATTCTGTATCAGGATGGGATTCGGACACAATACCTCCACCTGAAAATACATGGGCCTCCTCATCTTTTACCAGAGCAGAACGTAGAGCAACATAAAATTCTCCATCTCCTTTATTATTTATCCAGCCAATGGGACCTGAATACCAACCCCTATCATGAGATTCCATTTCCCCAATTACCTGCATTGCCTGATCCGTAGGTGTTCCGGCAACTGCGGAAGTTGGATGTAGTCTCTCAACCAAATCCAATACCTGTTCCCCATTTTCCAATTCACCCGAAATAGGTGTTTGTAAATGCTGGACATTTTTCAACTTCAAAATTTGAGGTGAATCCGGAAATTGAATATTGGGAATGATTGAGTCCAGCTTTCGAATTATCTGCTCCCTGACCAAGTTATGTTCTTCCCGTTCTTTATGGCTATCAAGCAAAGTTTCTCCAAGGATGCGGTCTTCTTCCATATTATTTCCACGTGCAATTGTACCGGCTAATGCTTCCGTTTGAATATATCCATTTTTTAACCTAATTAACCGCTCCGGAGTACAGCCAAAAAATGTTCCCTTCCCCGGCAGAGAGAAAAAGAAGCTGGTACAATTGGAATAGGCATTACGCAACACCTGCATGGCAGAAATCACACTGAAATCCTTCCCGACTTTTACATGGTGAGAGCGGGAAATTACTACTTTTTCTAATTGACCAGGTTTAATATTTCCCAGTACCGAAAAAATAGTATTATTGTAAGTCTGCTGATCGGGGACATCTCGAAATTTATCTACTGCCACCCGGGAAATTGGAGGCAATGTTACCGGCAGGCGATTTTCGTAATATGATATTGTTCGAGTTAATTCATTAATTATGGTATCTAGTTTTTCATTTGGATGTACAATGCGAGATATAGTGAGCCAAGTTCCATCATCTGTTGATGTGCCCAGACATTCCGGTAATAAAAAATGTTTTCTGGGAAAGTTTTTCCACGTATCATCATTTCCCTTATAATTATTAAATGCAAAACCTCCAATGATACGGGGACCTATGAGCGAGTTATCCGTTACAGAAATCCCCATTTCCATGGTATTATTAATTTGGTTATTTATCTCCTCCGAATTTTCTATATCTGTTGATTGAAATTCTAAAATGGAACCCAATCCTGCAAATGAGAAACCCTGGGAAGGTTGTTCCCAATATATTCGGGTAGTATTTTTATCAGAAGGGTGGGTGAGAATTGGCAGCAAATCCCTAACCTCAAAACGAAATGAATAAGAGAAAAGAATACCCGTGTCATTTGCAATTGCTTTTTCGATGGATTTTAATATTCCCTGCTCCAAGTTTTTTTCTTTGGTCAATTCTACCATGTGAAAATTTACAGGTTTCAAAAGGATTGGAAGTATAAAATACTATCTTGATGTAAATTTCCATCCCCGGCAGGTAGAAGGAAAAATAAAAATGCCAGAATTTACTCATCAAGGTCAAGAAAAAAAGGAATTTGTCCGGAAGATGTTTGACGATATCTCCCCCAGTTATGATTTCCTAAATCATTTTCTCAGTTTAGGGATTGACATCTATTGGCGCAAAATATTTATTAAAAAAATAGAAATTCAAGAGGGAAATACCATTTTAGATGTGGCTTGTGGTACGGGAGATGTAGGATTTGAAATTCTCAGGAAGCATTCTGTTTCCATTACCGGAGTTGATCTATCTCCAAAAATGGTTAAACTTGCTCAGGAAAAAACCAAAAAAAGAAATCTGAATAATATTACTTTTATCGAGGGGGATGCTGAAAACTTATCAATTGAATCAAATTCAATTGATTGCCTCACCATTTCTTATGGATTTCGAAATATTTCAAATTATGAAAAAGCCTTAGAAGAATTTTACCGTGTACTAAAACCCGGAGGTAAATTGGGTATTTTGGAATTCTCTAAACCTAAGTCAAAGGTAATCGGCTTTATTTTCAAGCTGTATTTTCATCATATCCTCCCTCGAATTGCCAGCTTTTTTTCACGGTCTGATGCCTACCGCTATTTACCCGAATCTGTGGATTTCTTCCCTTCCCGTCATGATATCTGCCGTAAAATTATATACTCTGGTTTTAAACGCGCCGAAATACATGACCTCACCTTTGGCATATCCACTATCTTTTTAGGATTTAAAGTTGAAAAATAAAAAATATTTGGCTCAGATTTTATTGGTCTTCGTAACCTTGATCTGGGGAGCAACCTTTATAATGGTGAAGGATGCCCTGAATGATGCCGGTCCATTTGCTTTTGGTACACTACGGTTCACCATCGCTGGTATTCTCACTTTGGTAATAGTTAATAAATCCATCTTCACTCTAACAAAAACCGAAATCATAGGTGGATTAATCTGTGGATTCTGTCTCTTTTGTGGATATGCTTTTCAAAATTTTGGACTTATGCAAACCTCAGCCAGTAAATCCGCATTCATCACCAGCGTTAGTGTATTAATGGTCCCTATAATTCTATATTTATTCAATATTCAGAAAATTAAAATGAAGGTTTGGTTTGCAGTGGTACTAGCTACAATTGGACTTTATTTTTTACTCGACCCCAGAGGTGGTATGATGAATTGGGGTGACATACTCACCTTCGGATGTGCTCTGGGATTCGCAGTTCATATTATTTTTCAGGGGTATTATGTTAAAAAGAATGTGCGGATTTTACCCTTTTTCTTGGTCCAGGCATGGGTTGTTGTAGCCCTATCATTTATAAATAGTCTCTTATTTGAACCCATATTTGCTATATGGACAACTCGATTAATTTCTGCCCTTTTGGTCACTGGAATTGCTGCTACATTTATAGCAATACTCCTAATGATCTGGGCGCAACAGATTTTAAATCCCAGTGAAACCGCCATCATCTTTGCATTGGAGCCAGTAT
>DTTG01000243.1 GCA_012964845.1 Fidelibacterota bacterium | reverse complement strand
CCTGTAATGGATTGATCTACAACTGATTTAACAGGCTTAGTTCCTGTTCCTGTATAATATTCTGTGATGAGTCCAATTCCTAAACCTGCTGCTAGTCCAATAAGTGTAGCATAAAATATACCCATTGCATTTGTATCAACAGTATTGGTGATTATGAAATACATCACCATCACCATAATTCCAGAGGATCCAAATTCACCAATGTTCAATGCTTTCTGGGGACTACCTCCCTCTTTTAGAGAGACCATAAAAGTTCCAATTATGGAAACAATTATTCCAGCTCCTGCAATATATAAGGGGAGGGTTACATAAGCTAATTCACCAAATATTGCCCAGCCAAGTACCATTGATCCTATTATTGCACCAACATAAGATTCAAATAAGTCCGCACCCATTCCTGCAACATCACCCACATTATCGCCTACATTATCAGCAATAGTAGCAGGGTTCAATGGATGATCTTCAGGAATTCCAGCTTCTACTTTTCCAACCAGATCAGCACCTACATCTGCAGCCTTGGTATAAATACCCCCACCCACTCTTGCAAATAATGCAATGGAAGATGCTCCTAATGAAAATCCAGTAATGGCTTGAATTAATTTTTGAGAATCGGGAAATAGTTCAAAATAGTTATAAATAACATATAACCCCGTTACGCCTAAGACGCCTAAGCCTACAACACTCAGTCCCATAACAGACCCGCCGGTAAAGGCAACATTTAATGCTTTTGCTAAACTGGTTTGTGCTGCATTGGTGGTTCGATTGTTGGCTTTCGTGGCAACTCTCATTCCTAAAAAACCGGCTAAACCAGAAGTTATTGCTCCGGATAAAAATGATATTGACACCAACCATGAATCACCTTGATTGTTTGCAGCAAATGCCAACAGACAGGCAACTATTACGACAAAAATTGCCAGTACACGGTATTCAGCTTTTAAAAATGCCATGGCACCATCTGCAATACTGGCGCCGATTTGTTTCATTCTATCGGTACCTTCGTCTTGATCGTTAATCCAGCTGGTTTTCCAAAATGCATACACCATTGCCAATACACCAGCACCCAATACATAATATAAATTATCCATCTACACCTTTCTTTTTTGTTTTTTCATTAAATTGATTCATTGTTTCTTTTATATCATGGGAAAGATAATATTCGATTCCTTCACATGCTTTTTCAATCATTTCATTTACGCTTTCTTTTTGCTCATCCCTAAATGGGGAAAGCACATATCTTTCAGCAGGCCTCATATCATCATCCGTTGCAATTCCAATTCTGAGGCGGTTAAATTTTTCATTTTGAGTCTGATATATAATGGACTCAATTCCTTTATGTCCGCCCGTACCACCACCATCTCTAAAACGGATGGTTCCCAGTGGAAGATCAATATCATCATACACCACTAAAAACTGTTCCGGTTCAACCTTGAAAAACTGTTTTACATCTAAAACCGGCATTCCACTATTATTCATAAAGGAGGTTGGTTTGATGCAAATAAGGTCACCCTTTTTAGCCAGGAGATAATCTCCTTTTCCTGCTTGAAATGTCAAAGATCTTTTTTCAGCAAATCGGTTTAAAACCCAGAAGCCGAAATTATGTTTCGTATCTGAATATTTCCTGCCGGGGTTTCCTAATCCCACTAGGATATTCATTATTCAGATCCTGCGTCCTTTTCTTTAGAAGCATCACCACCTTCTGTTGGTTTATCTCGACTTTCGCCTTCGCTATCACCTTCACCTTCGGCTGGAACTTCACCTTCTTCATCCATAAAGGCTTCGTCTTCGTCTTCTACAACAACCGGTTCAATTTCTTTCATGGCATGTGTAACAGATGCCAGAACGGTATCTTCAGGAGTTACCAATGTAATTTTTTCATCCAGTTGGATAATTCCTACATTGATAGCATCACCTAGGGCCAAACCGCTAATATCCGTTTCTACAAATTCAGGGATATCACCCGGAAGACAAATAATTTCTATTTCAGTTGTTGCTTGGCTTATCACTCCACCTTCTTCTGTGACACCAATGGGGTCTCCAATGAGATGCACGGGTATTTTAATATTTACAGCCCTGTCCATACGAATGCCATACAGGTCAATATGGAGAACTTGATCAGTCACAGGATGGTATTGAACAGATTTAAATAATACATTCTGCTTTTTCTCCCCAACGGAAATATTAAAAATACGTGCCCCGGATTTTACAGCTTCATGAAAATCTCCTTGGGAGATAACTATTGGAGTAGAGCTTTCAGAATTTGGGGAATAATATATTCCAGGGATCATTCCTTCTCTCCGCAATTGTTTCACGCCTTTTTTTCCCAAGCTTTCACGTTTATTAATATCAATTTTATGTTCGTTTGCCATTTTCTAATACTCCTACAATTTAATTGAAATCGCGGAACATGGAACTTAAAGAGGTTCCCTCCACGATTCGTTTTATGGATTCACCAAAAATGTCTGCAACGGAAATAATTTCCAATTTATCAAACACCTGATTTTCATTCAGTTTAATGGTATCACATACTATCACTTTGGATATAGGTGAATTCTTCAGTTTTTTAATTGCTCCACCAGATAAAACCGGGTGAGTTGCCATAGCAATTACAGATTTCGCGCCTTCATTTATGGCTGTTTCAGCAGCATTAAACAAGGTTCCGGCAGTATCTATCATGTCATCAATAATAATGACTTCTTTATCCTTCAGGTCACCCACCAAGTTTGCAACTTCAGCTTGATTGGGCTTGGGTCTCCGCTTATCAATCAGGGCAAATCCCAAATTCAATTTTTTCGCATAAGATTGACTCATTTTAGCAGAACCAACATCCGGAGCCAAAACAACACCCGTATCTTCATTCAGGTTTAACCCTTTCAATTTGTTCAGTAACACCATACGTGAATACAAGTGATCAAAAGGTACATTCGCAAAACCCTGAATTTGTGCTGAATGTAAATCCATAGTAATAATTCTACTCACACCCACAACTGTAATTAAATCCAGCATGAGTCGTGCAGAAATGGGTACCCGTGGCCGATCTTTTCTATCCTGTCTGCCATAGCCAAAATAGGGAATCACTGCCACAACATTTTGAGCGGAGGCTCGTTTAGCTGCATCCAAAACCAATAAGAGTTCCAAAATATTTTCAGCTGGAGGATTAGTAGATTGAATGATGAAAACATCCTCATTGCGAATATTTTCTTCAAAAGCAACGGAAATCTCTCCATCACTAAATGTTTGGATATCCAATTGACCTAAAGGAATCCCCAGATAATCTGCGATTCCTTTTCCCAATTCAGGATTTGATCTGCCAGTAAATACTTTCATATATGCTGGGGGACAGGGAGTCGAACCCCGATCGCATGGACCAAAACCATGTGTCCTACCATTGAACGATCCCCCAAAATAAATTTGAATGGATTACGAAATAAGTACATTGGATTAGTAATGAAAAACGGGAGAGGAAAGAAAGGTTTGGTATGGAGAAAAATTCTCCAATAAAGCTTCAGCCTTTTGATGGTTATCAAAGACGCCAAACACAGTCGAGCCACTCCCCGACAGACCGGCATATAAAGCACCTGCATTTTGCAGTTTTTCTTTAATGTTGCTAATCTCTGGATATGTTTTACGGATAACCCGTTCGAAATCATTGTCAAATAACTCCCATTTCATTGGCTTTGAAAGGGGCGAAAATTTAGGAAGCCTTTTATTAGGCTGCAAAGTTTTATTTAAAGCATTGTAAGCCCAAGGTGTTGAAATATGAATAGGAGGGACAACCAATAAAAAAGAATACTCTTTCAGCAGAGCATAGTCCATGGGGGTTAATATATCTCCAATACCTTCCACCAATTGGACACCTCCTTTAATAAAGAAAGGAACATCTGCTCCTAATTCTACGCCCATTTTTTCTAATTCCTGTAGGGAAAAATTGAGTTTCCAAAGTTGATTTAAAGCATTCAAAGTAGCGGCGGCATTGGAGCTGCCACCCCCCAGTCCACCACCCATGGGGATTTTTTTCTTGAGATGAATAGCATATTCGGTATCAACTCTTTCCGTCCTTGAACGGATTAATTGGTAAGCTTTGGAAATTAAATTACTTTCATCAACAGGAACATCTACACCCTCTACTGATAGTTGAAAAGATGGCAAGGGACGAAACGCTAATGCATCTTCTAAGTCTATCTCCAAAAAAATGGACTTAATATTATGATAGCCGTCCTCGCGCTTATTCAGGACTTGCAGCCCGAGATTTATTTTAGCATTGGAGGTGTAATGATGAGTATTGATTAGTGCAGATTGAATAGTGAATCCATTAGTAAATGAAGGGAAAAAATTACAATATGTATTTTAAAAAGGATGATGAAGTTGCTATTTTAATTATACCTTCTGTTTCTTACCCCAGCTGTCTCGCAGGCCAACTGTTCTATTAAATATCAACTGTTTTGGGGTTGAATCTGTATCTAAGCAAAAATACCCATTTCGGAGAAATTGGTATTTGATGCCCTGTTTAGCATCTGTAAGACTGGATTCTAATTTAGCCTGCGTATTTATAATGAGTGAGTCCGGATTAAGATGTTGGATAAAATCATCTCCATCTGCTTCCGGATTTTCAACATTAAATAGATGATTATACAATCGTACCTCCGCATCAACAGCATGGGGGATTGAAACCCAATGGAGGGTACCTTTAACGCGCCGACCATCATCTGACCATCCACCCTTTGTTTTGGGGTCATATGTACAATGAAGTTCTACCACTTCGCCATCACCATTCTTTATAATCTCATTACATGTTACATAATAGGCATGCTTTAGG
>DTTG01000242.1 GCA_012964845.1 Fidelibacterota bacterium | reverse complement strand
AATTATTCCATCAGGGTAAATTTCAGAAAGCCAATGTGTATCAGTTTAAATATGCCCTACCCCGTGTTTATTTCACGCAGGAAGTAAAGGTGCTTCTAGAAATGGAAGACCAATTAACCATGCTCAGAAAACAAGATTTTAATCCCCTTGCCACTGCTATTGTGGAAAGAGAGGTTGGAGCTGTTGAATATAATCCCAATTCACAGGTATATATTTCCATTTGGTCACCAGATAAAATTGAAATAGAGGTGAGTACACCTACTGATCAGTTTTTAGTATTAAGTGAAATATATTATCCTGAAGGGTGGGAAATTACCAGCCATCCAGATTGGGGAATACATCCTGTGAATACCATTTTACGGGGATTACACATTCCCGCAGGTGCACATCATATTGTCATGGAGTTCATCCCCAATGATGTCCGCTATGGCACCTTTTTAACCTGGGGCTCTACAGCCATATTAATTTTATTTATTCTGGCAGGGATAATAAGTAAACGAAAAGTGAATGAAAGCATCGCAGAAACCATTTAACATCAAACTCAGCCTGTTTATTCTGGCTATGTCCATTATTGTCATGATATTCTGGGTAAACCGCATTATGATAAACCAACTCCGGGATGAAGCTCGGGTGCAGGCGGAGATTCTCGCCAAGTCGTACTCCGATGCCATTAATAGCTCTAATCAGGAAGACATTCGCTTTGTTATGGACATCCTCCTGCCATCCATGAATTTCCCCATTCTCATTACCTCAAAAAATGAAATTTCCGCTGGACTGAATTTAGGGATTTCTGCCAAAGAGGGAAGCGCTGAATATAATTCCCGAGCCTGGGTAATGGTGAAAAAAATGGATCAAACCTTTCAACCCTTAGACTTGGTTTGGGATGATGTGAAATGGGGAGAAATTCATTATTCTGACCCCCAGGTAGTGATGCGGCTACGCTGGATGCCTTATCTGGAGGTTGGTTTCGGTATTGTATTCATTGTCATTACCCTTTGGGGAATGCAGCTTATTCGCCGCAGTGAGAAGAATTTAATATACGCTGGAATGGCTAGAGAGACTGCCCATCAACTGGGAACACCAGTTTCATCACTTATGGGTTGGGTGAAACTCCTTCGGGAAGAAAAAGAAGATCAGACCACATTACTTAATTCTATGGATCAGGATATTTTGCGCCTATCAGAAATTTCTGAACGATTTTCTAAAATTGGGTCCCAACCCAAACTGAAAGAAATTATCGTAACCAAATTGATTTCTGAAGTGAGTGAGTATATGAAAAATAGTCTCCCCAATCAATCGGGAGTTGAAATAAACTTTACCGGTAATAGTAATATCAATATACAAGGGGACTGGGTACTGCTTAGATGGGCAGTAGAGAACCTCATGAAAAATGCAATAGATGCTATGGGAACAAAAAATGGAGTCATTTCAATTGATCTTAGGAAAACTGAAGCTGGGATTCAATTGGATGTGAGTGATACTGGTAAGGGTATTCCACGAGTGGACTGGAAGAATATCTTTCGCCCTGGGCACAGCAGCAAACCTCGAGGCTGGGGATTAGGTCTAAGCCTCACCCAACGTATAATTGAAGAAATTCATGGTGGCAGTATTAAAGTTCTCCAGTCAAAACCGGGGAAGACCATTTTTAGGTTATATTTTCCATAAACTTTAGGGGCAAGGTTTACTTGCCCGGGAATTCTGGGGGTGTGTTTTAAATCCGTCCCCTACAATTAATATTATAAGCAGTGAAGACCCATTTGTCTGTCCGATATTTGACTTTCAAGTTACAGATGGTTGACATATGCACAATCACCATTAATTTTAATAATACAAATAAAACGATTCTTTTTTTATATCCTGTACTACACTTAAATTTCCCGCCTGTCTTTTAAATAAGGAATTAGAATTATGGCAAAAATTTGTGAAATCTGCGGAAAGAAACCCATTGTGGGGAATAATGTGAGTCACTCACATCATAAAACCCGTCGGCGATGGTTACCCAACCTGCAGCGGGTTCGGGCAATGATGAATGGCACCAAAAAACGGATTAAAGTTTGTACCAATTGTTTAAAATCCGGTAAGGTATTGAAAGCTATTTAAGCGCAGATACATCTCGTAAGATTAAAAACCTCCTGTTTAGGAGGTTTTTTTGTTTGGGAATATTCTATTACTTTCAACAAGTAACCCTGATTGTTGAAGGGGTGAAATAAAAAAGCCTCTCATCTCTGAGAGGCTTTTATTGGTATCTAACAATTATTGAGGAGGGAGTAAGCTCCTCACTCCAATTAGGAGTCCATCATTTTACTGGCAATATATTCTCCTATTTATTCCTGGCGATTACGGATAAACGCCGGTACATCCAAATCGTCACCAAAGGTAATTACGGGTCCCGCAGTTGTTTCTCCATCTGAACCATCCTCTTTAAACAATGTGGGTGTACTTTCGGGTTCATTCACAGGAGTTGATGATTCCTGAAATGCTGATATACGATTGTCTTCCTCGTTCATATTATTATCAACCCGAGGCAGGGTAAATTCAGGTTTAGCAGAATGAGGAATTGAATTATACTCTCGTTTACCATCCCCATTTAACCCGGTAGCAATCACCGTAACCCGAACTTCATCGGTAAGATTTTTGTCTAATACACAACCCAGGATAACATTGGCATCAGCGCCCGCTTCTTCATAAATAATGCTGGAGGCATCATTCAGCTCATGGATGGTCATATTCTCTGGCCCTGTGATGTTTACCAATAAACCCTGTGATCCGGTAATGCTGGCATCCTGCAGCAGGGGAGAGTTGATTGCCTGTTGTGCCGCTAAAATTGCCCGTTCTTCTCCATGTGCAATTCCTGTACCCATAATAGCATCGCCCATATTCTCCATTACCGTTTTTACATCTGCAAAATCAAGATTAATTAACCCGGGGATATTTATGAGGTCAGAAATTCCCTTGGTTGCCTGATGCAGTACAGAATCCGCCAATTTAAAGGATTCCGTAACGGTGGTATTTTCATCAGTTATTTCCAAAAGCGTTTCATTTGGAATTGCCAGAAGAGTATCACAATTTTTCTTCATTTCATCAATGCCTGCCAATGCCCGTTTGTGGCGTTTAGGCCCTTCAAAGGCAAATGGCTTAGTTACAATACCCACTGTGAGGGCACCCAACTCTTTTGAAATCTTGGCAATTGCAGGGGCTGCTCCGCTTCCGGTGCCGCCTCCCATTCCGGCAGTGATAAAAACCATGTCCGAATTTTCCAATGTGCTGGTGATGACCTCTTTATTTTCTTCCACAGCTTGCTGACCGATCTCAGCATTGGCGCCAGCTCCCAGTCCCTTGGTCAGTTCTTTTCCTATTTGCAGTTTGGTTTGAGAATTATTATTCTCCAGATCCTGCGCATCGGTATTTACTGCAATAAAATCAACCGAATTCATTCCATCTTCGATCATGCGGTTCAGGGCATTTCCACCACCCCCTCCAACACCAACGACGATTATCTTTGCTTTCTGTTCTTTCAGGTCTACAGGTTCAAATAACATGTCTTACTCCTTTTCTTTGTTTATTGTTAGTACCAATTTTTTAGCCAGTTACCCATTTTCGTAAATGAGCCTTTAAAAATTGAATTTATATCCATGGGATGACCATATTCAAGTTCTGACCAATTTTGTCTGCCATAATTAATGAGTCCTACACCGGTGGAATAGCGTGGATTATTCACTTTTTCAGATACACCTCCACTTAAATGAGGCTGCCCCACCTTAATAGGTTGTTGAAAAATTTCCTGTGCTAAGTCGGTAACATGTTCCAGTCCAGAGCCTCCGCCAGTAAGAACAATACCGAAGGTATAGTCGCCGGGATAGTCCGATTTGCGGATTTCATTTTTCACCAGGCGGAATATTTCATCCATGCGGGGTTCAATAATACCAGCCAGATTCTTTCGGGATATGGTTTTTGATTCTCGTCCATTGGTTCCGGTTATATTTATATTTTCTTCGGGATCTGCTAAGGCAGACTTTGCCGAACCGTACTGACACTTCAGTTGTTCCGCCTGTTCTAATGTGGTTTGCACCCCATAGGCGATATCGTAGGTGATATTGCTTCCACCCAAAGGTACGGTTCCTGCATGGAGCACACCACCTTCGTGATACACAATAACATCGGTAGTGCCGCCGCCAATATCTATCAGGATAACTCCTAATTTTCGTTCATTTTCATCCAACACGGAATGAGCAGATGCCAATGGCTCAAGTACGAACTCAATTACCTCAACGCCCGCTTTTTCCATACAGGTATGCAGGTCTTTTTCCACATTGATGGCACTGGTCACCAAATGCACTTTGGCTTCCAGTCGATGCCCAGCCAACCCCAATGGATTCTTAATGCCACTGCGATCATCCACTTTGAAATCACGGGATAGTACATGCAGTATGCGTCTGTCAGGGGAGAGGTTTATAGATTGGGCATGATCCAGTACTCTTTGTACATCACTCTGGGTAATTTCCTGCCCAACCGGTTGACGGTTACTGCCTTTGCTCACAGTAATGACCCCTGAATAATTGATGCCGCGAATATGATCACCGGTTATACCTACAAATGCACCATCAACCTCAATGTCTGCCTGGCGTTCTGCCATAGACAGAGCTTTGGTGAGGGAGCCTACTGTCTTATTCATATTCACCACAATGCCCTTTTTTAATCCCTCAGATGGAGCTTCCCCAACTCCCAGGATATTAATTGAATTATCAGTTTTATCCCATTCGGCAATGACTACTGCAATTTTTGTTGTACCTATATCAATTCCGCTGATTATTTGTTTTTCTTCCAATTTTATCCTTTTCGATATTTTTCTTTAACTACTACCTGTTCGGCAACTCTTAAATCAATGTATGAATAGTCGCCCAACTGTTTGTTGGGGTACACCGTTCGCTCGAAGTTTTTCAAAATATTGAGCTGAGAAAGCAAATTATCTGATGTTGTGAATATCCGGGTTTTGCTGTCACTGTAAAATGTCCATTTTTCATCTCCAATTATGACCTCGCTTAAGTTGTCATAAAACAGCGGGTAATCATTTACTAAAAAATTGAATACCTCTGCAATTTCACCTGTTAAACCAGATTTGTAATCCATATCTTTTGAAATGTTAATAATGGGAACGGGATAATAGCTGATAGCCTTGCCTTTGGCAGGAAGGAGCAAGCCGTTTTTATCCATGAGGAAATTTTCATTTTCCAGGGTGATGAGTAATATTGGATTTCTCTCAATCACTTGAACCATCACCGTGTTAGGGAGGATTCGGCTTAGCTGTACACATTCAATATAATCCAAAGAAGATATTTCACTTTGTAATTCATCGAGATCAATAGAAAAATAGGTTTCTTCCATAAATGGCTGCAGCTGTTTTTGAATTTGAGCATCCGTAACAAATTGATTACCTTTTATTTTGACTGTAAATGTATCAAATAGTCCAATGTGAGTGGAATAGCCGATAACAAGAATGCCCAATAGAATTATTCCCACAATACTAGAAGCAGTTTTCAAAATAGTGGCAATTAATTTTTGTCTTTTACGCATAATAAATATCCTGAGTCATTGATTTTGGGAATCCAATCAGTTTAACTTCCAGTTCTAAATTAATATGAAATTTTTTAGCCACATATTTTTTAGCCAGTTTAATAAGATATAAAACATCTGCTGCCGTTGCATCACCCATATTCACAATAAAGTTGGCGTGTTTTTCAGAAATGGCTGCTCCGCCCCGTTCAGTACCTTTTAACCCGGTTTTATCAATAAGATAACCAGCAGCCAATGAGTCAGACGGATTTTTAAAGATGCTTCCGGCAGACCTGAATTTCAGTGGTTGATTGGATTTTCTTCCATCTGAGGCTACCTTTCTATCTTTCAAAATCTCAGCAGGCTTGCCCCGTTTACATTGGAAGGTTGCTTCCAAAAGAATTTCATTTTTTGGAAAGGTTGAGTGACGGTATGAAAATTCTATCTCACCTTTCTTGTAGGATTTTGTATCACCTTCTATGGTCATGGTTTTCGCTTCTTCAAAATATTTTGATATTTCACTTCCAAATGCACCGGCATTCATAATGAGGGCGCCCCCAACTGTTCCCGGTACGCCAATGAGACTTTCCAATCCCCCGATTTCTGCTGCCATTGCCTGTTTCACCATAGTTCCCAGCATGACACCAGCTTCAACAATAATCTGTGAATTTCGTTTAATAGTTAGGTTTTTAAATGATTTTTTAAGGGAGATCACTATGCCGTCGAACCCCTTATCCCATACTAGGATATTGGAGCCTGAGCCAATGAAAATAGCAGATATTTTTTTCTGATATGCATATTTTAATAGCTTAGATAATTCTTCTCGAGTCTCTGGAAAAACCATACAGTCAGCAGGTCCTCCAATACCGAAAGTGGTGTGCTTGGCTAAAGGCTCATCAAATGTCATTACAGATGTGAGCATTTTACGAATATCTTTCTTCTGTTTTTGGTTCAATTATTAATTGCCTCATAAATCCCTTCGCATTGTCGCCAAATATTGCCTGCGCCCATGGTTATTATCATATCATTTGCTTGAACAATTTCTTTTAATCGAGCAGGAATGTTGGCTTGGTCTGCAATTAACTCAACATGCTTATGCCCAAGCCGTTCAGCCTCATCAGATATAATTTGAGCCGTAATGCCGGGGATTGGTTTTTCCCTGGCCTCATAAATATCTGTCACAATGAGTATATCTGCCTGCAAAAATGCTTCAGCAAAATCGTGGTAGAAATCCCTGGTCCGGGTAAATAGGTGAGGTTGAAAAATTGCTATGATGCGGTTATTCCAACCAGTTTTCGCCGCTTTTAATGTGGCTGATACCTCTGATGGATGATGGGCATAGTCATCCACAATCATGATATTCTTATCAGTGGTATATTTAATATCGAACCGTCGGCGGACACCCGTGTATTGGTCCAATCCTGCCTGGATTTTATCAAAGGGAGTATCCAGTTCCAACGCCAACACGGCTGCGCCCAATGCATTTTTCACATTATGTTCACCGGGAACATGAACCGTTAATTCTCCCCTTGGTTCACCGTGAATGGAAAGGGTGAAAGTTGAGTGGTTATTTTCAAATTGTAAATTGGAAGCCTGAATTTCAGCATCCTCATGTACCCCAAATGTCACTACCGGCCGTTTTATATTAGGAATTATAGATGCTGCATTATGATTATCAATACATACTCCTACCTTGCCGTAAAAGGGAACGGCATTGGCAAATTGGGTGAATGCCATTTGCAGGTCTTCAAGGTTTTCATAACAGTCTAAATGCTCTAAATCTAAATTGGTGATGAGTCCCATAGTTGGCTGCAGGGTGAGAAAGCTTCTATCAAATTCATCTGCTTCAACCACAATAACATCACCGCTCCCGGATATAGTATTACTTTGGAATTTATTTACAATCCCGCCAATGACCATGGTGGGGTGGAAATCTGCTGTGGTTAAAATTTCTCCTAACATAGAACAGGTTGTTGTTTTTCCATGGGTACCGGCAATGGCGATACTGGTAGGTTTTACTTTCAAAAGTTCAGCCAGCATTTCTGCCCGGCGTATAACCGGCACTTGTTTGTTTTCTGCTGCTAAAATTTCAGGATTATCTCGCTGAACCGCTGAAGAATATACCACTACATCAGCACCATTTACATTTTCTCCAGAATGACCCTCAGAAATATGAAGCCCCATAGTTTGTAAGCTCTCAGTGCGCTCGGAACTGTTTTGGTCTGACCCGCTTATAATAAAACCAAGTTTATGAAGAAGTTCTGCCATACCACTCATGCCAATTCCACCGATTCCCACAAAATGAATATGATTTGTTTTGCCAAACATCAGCTGATTGCTATCTCCATTATCGTTGAAATAATATTTTCAGTTGCATCAGGTGCTGCCATTTGAATGGATTGCTTTTCCATTTCCTGAATTTTTTCAGGCTGCTTGAATAATTCTAATACGGTTGTTTCTAAATCACCGGATGGCAATTTTGACTGAGGCAAGACTACCGCTGCACCCGAGTTAGAAAATGCCTGAGCATTTTTAAATTGATGATCCCCTGCAGAATGAGGGAAGGGAACCAGCACCATTGCCTTACCCATGAGCGCCATTTCTGATAATGCCAAAGCACCTGCACGGGAGACAATCAAATCCGCGGCTGAATATAAGGCACCCATATCATCTGAAAATGGAATTAAATGCACATCTGCTTCATCCACGGAATGGTGTAGGCGTTCATAATCATTTTTACCGCATTGCCAAAGTATTTGAATTCCAGATTGGGTATATTTTTTACATTCTTTTTGAAAATGACGATTCAAAGGTACCGACCCCTGACTTCCACCTAAAATGGCCAATACGGGCAGGGATTCCTTGCAGTTAAATTTTTGTTTTGCCTGGGATTTATCCATTATCTGTATATCCTTTCGAACGGGATTTCCGGTGAAAATTGGATTTTTTTTTTCAAATGAGCTTCAGCATCTATGTAGGCGATGCAGATAGCATCAACTCTAGTAGCTAAATACCGGGTAGTTATTCCTGGGTATGAATTCTGTTCCTGGATTACCGTTTTAATTCCTTTATGAATAGCAGCTAATAGTGGAAGCCCGGATGAATATCCACCCGTCCCAATTACCACATGTGGCTTAAAGTCATGGAGTAATTTCCATGATTGATAATAAGACTGTAAAAATCTAAATGGGAAAAGAATGTTTTTCACTATTGAATTCAAATTCAATTGCCGTTGAATTCCGCGAATATTCAGAAGTAATTCATTCTCACTATTATTTGAAAACCGGGTGGCTTCAACGCCAAATTTAGAACCAATATATTTTACTTCCACTCCCTTTTCCTGCAGCGCATTCCGTATTGCCATTGCTGGAAAGAAATGTCCACCAGTACCACCGCCAGTAACTACCATACGGAGATTTTTACTCATACGTAAATCCTCTATAATAACTGTTGGTTCCAGTTCTTCCTTTTCGGGCAATATTCAGCAGTATCCCCATGGACAAAAAAGTGAATATGGTATGTGAGCCGCCATAAGAGATAAAGGGCATGGGAAGGCCAGTAGTTGGGGCAAATCCCACCACATAGGCGGCATTAACCAAAAAATAAATCATGACAGAAATAAGAATACCGAAAGATAAAAACATGCTGAACAAATCGGGCGCTTCCCTCACCACTGTGAGTCCTTTTGTAAAGAGAAACCAAAATAGAAAAAATAAAATGAAGATTCCAATAAATCCCAGCTCTTCCCCAACAATGGGAAGGATAAAATCGGTATGTGCTTCCGGGAGATAGCCATTTTTTATAATGCTGTCACCCAGTCCACTGCCTAAAATTCCACCCGTACCCAATGCATTTAGTGACTGCACCTTTTGTTTATCATTCCAATTAAGGAATCGATCCATAGCATGGGGAGTATTCATTATTTTTAAAATAAGAGCAATGACTCCCGCAATTGATAAACCTGTGAGATAACGCCAATCTGTTCCGGCAATAAACAGCATTACCATTATAATGGCAGCAATAATCATGGTGGTACTGGTATCCGGTTGAAATAGAATCAACACCAGTGATATCCCCAATATTGGAGTAAATCGAAAGAGCAGAAACTTCCAGTCTTTCAGATATTTTTTATTTTTCTCTACAAAGTAAGCTGTAAAAATAATAAGACTCACCCGTGCAAAATCAGAGGTGGTCATCCAGCTTCTGCCTCCTAAAACTAACCAGCGGGATGCAGGATTATTGCCCTTGAAAAAATATCCCATAATCAAAAAAATCCATGAAAAAAATATGAGAACATAAGCTAATTCTTTTAAATGGCGGTAATTCATCTGACTAAATAAAAACATGAGAACGGTACCAATTATGAGCCATCTAGTCTGTCGAAGAAAGAAATATAGATAATCATCATATTCGTTCATAGCATAGATACTGCTGGCACTATACATCATGACAATCCCAAAACCGGAGAGCAATAAGATTGCACCCAAGATTAGATAATCATTGGGATAGGAGCGAATATTCAATTTCCCAGCTCCAATTTAGTAAATATTTCTACAAATTTATTTCCCCGTTCTTCATAATTAGAAAATTGGTCAAAACTGGCACATGCCGGAGATAGAAGAACTGTATCACCGGGAGTAGAATTGTTATTTGCGCTCAGGAAGGCATCCTCAAAATCTTCACTAAAAGCAACCATAAAATCTCCATCAAGCTGATTTTTAATTTCTAAGCCAGCATCGCCATAAGCAATAATTGATTTTACACGGTTTTCCATAATTGGAATGAGTTGTTTGAAATCAGTTAATCCTTTATCCTGACCACCCAAAATAAGGATTAAATCGTCATCAAAACTTTCAATGGCAGCAGTTGCAGCGGCAATATTTGTAGCTTTTGAATCATTAAAATAATCTACATTATTAATATTGCCAACCCATTCCAAGCGATGGGGTATGGGTGTAAAATTGATTATAGTATTATGGATTGCCTCTCGTGAAATACCAAAAGAATGCGCCATGGTTGCGGCTGCCAGAATATTCTGCAAATTATGAAAGCCTTTTAATTTGGTATCTTCAAAATTGAATAAAATATCAGGATTGTCAACATCACCGGAAAATACTTTCGTTGCATTCAACTTAAAATGACACTTTTCATTTTGCTTTAGAGAAAATACTACTGACCGAGTGGTATTCATTAGAGATTCTGCTAATATGGGGTCATCAGCATTATACACCAACCAACCAGATTCTTGGATATGGTCTGCTAATTTTAGCTTTTCCGTTGCATAGGCATTAATATCTGCATATCGATCCAGATGGTCAGCACTTATGTTTAGTATTCCTGCAATGGTGGGAGAAAACGAAATAATATGTTCTAATTGAAAACTGCTCAATTCCAGAACGTGTATGGATGTTTTGATATCTGATTTGATTTCCCAAAGTACATTTTCTGAAAAAGGCATACCCACATTTCCACCAAGCAGGGATGTTCTCCCATCGCTGATACACATTTCATGTAATAGATTTACGGTGGTAGTTTTGCCATTTGAACCAGTAAGAGCTAATATGGGCGAAGAGGTAAACCATGATGCAAATTCTATTTCACTGACGATGGGAATACCTTGATTTTCACATTCTTTAATAATTGGTACATCATTGGGTATCCCAGGGCTTTTAATGAGAATATCTGCATCTAAAACAGAATTACTATGACCTCCCACTTCATGTTTGAAGTTGCCAATATTTTCTATAATTTCGGGCGAATCATTTCTTTCACTTATAAAAATATCTGCACCAACATGAGCGCCAAGAGCCCCGGCTGCAATCCCACTTTTTCCAGCACCAAGAATACTAATCCGTGTATTTGCCCAATTAATTTGAGAAATATTATTTAGGTCAATCATTGTATTTTGAAGGTTGTAAGTGAAATGAGAGCTAATAAAACACCAATAATCCAAAATCGGACAACAACATGGTTTTCCGGCCAGCCCAGTAATTCGAAATGATGGTGCAGAGGCGCCATGCGGAAGATACGTTTGCCTTCTCCATACTTTTTCTTCGTATAGCGGAAATAATACACCTGTATCATTACAGATACAGATTCAGCTACAAACACACCGCCAATCATAAAGAGCAGAATTTCCTTTTTTAATAATACTGCCAATGTTCCCAACGCAGCGCCAATTGCCAATGAACCCGTATCTCCTAAAAATATTTTTGCAGGATTTGCGTTGAACCATAAGAATCCAATACAGGCACCAATAAGTGCCAGGCAGAAGATAAATAATTCTCCAGTACCAGGGAGGTAGATGATGTTGAGATAATCACTGTAATCTAATCGGCCGGAAGCATAAGCGATAGCCCCAAAAACAAGGGTTGCAATGGCAACCAGACCAGTTGCTAAACCGTCTAATCCATCGGTGAGATTCACCGCATTAGACGTGCCGGTAATAACCAAAATAACAAGAGGAACATAGAACCAGCCAATATCCATGGTTCCATTGGAAACAAAAGGAATAGAAATTGAAGTAGCAAATTGAGAAGAGTCAGGGTAATAGATGAGAATGATCCCAACAATTAACCCCAGGCTGATTTGCCCAGCCATTTTATAGCGGGCGATTAATCCCCGGGGATACTTTTTAATTACTTTTAAATAATCGTCTAAAAATCCAATTAACCCCATCCACATTGTTGCCAGGAGGATAAGCAAAATATGTTTGTCACCCACTTTTGCCCAAAGGAAAGTGGGAAGGATAACTGCCAATAACACAATTATCCCTCCCATCGTTGGAGTACCCTCTTTTTTGAGGTGAGATTCAGGCCCATCTAATCGTATAGTCTCACCAATTTGGCGAGACTGGAGTGTGCGGATGATTTTAGGCCCGAAGAGGAAACTGATAATAAGTGCAGTGAGTGCGGCGCCAATTGCACGAAATGAAATATATCCAAATACATTGAAACCGAAGAAAAAATCTCGAAGGGGATAGAGTAAATGATAAAACATCAGTCTTGTAGCCCTGTAATTATTTCTTCCATTTTCATACCACGGGAACCCTTAACATAAATAATATCGCCTTCTGAGATAAACGCTTTCAGATCTGTTAAAAGATTAACCTTGTCATCATAATATTGATGAAACATTGCAGCGCCATTCATTGCCTGAATGGTATGCCGGGTTAATTCGCCAAAAGCAAAAACGGCATCTACTTTTTTTTCTGATAGATATTTTCCTAAAGTTTGATGATGATCCTTTTCTAATTCTCCCAATTCCAACATATCACCTATGACAGCAATTTTCCGCTTTCCTTCAGAAAGAGAAGTGAGATTGTTTATTCCGGTGCAGGCAGATTCAAGGTTGGCGTTATAACTATCATTAATCACCATTATATCCTGGAATTGTAAAATATTGCCCCGACCAGAGGGTAGTTGAAAGGATTCAATTTGAGTTTTTATAACATGAGCATCCATTCCCAGATGAGCGGCAATTGAGAATACAGCCAGGGCATTCATCCCCATTGTTTCTGATGGGGAAGATAAATTGATAGCTATATTATTAATGGTTAAGGTCTGATTTTCTGATGATAGGCTCCCTTGATAATCTGCAGGTTTGGTAAAAGAATATTCTACTCCCTTACAGGGAATGGCCATTTTAGAAATATAGGGATCATCCATATTTATAAATGCTGTACCCTCTTTTCCTAGATAAGAAAACAGGGCTGATTTCGTTTTTGCTACTTCATCAATATCTCCAAAATACTCCAAATGAGCTTCATACACATTTGTGATGATACCCATGTCAGGCTGAACGATATTGCAAATATATTCTATTTCTCCCGGCATACTGGCACCCATTTCAATGATTGCAGCATCTTCATTTCCCCCACATTCAAAAATCGATAGAGGCACGCCTATGGTGCTGTTGTAATTACCACGCGTGGACATTGTATTCATGCTGGCTGAAAGAACATGGGTCAATAAATCCTTGGTGGTGGTTTTTCCATTTGATCCGGTAATTCCAATCAACGGACAGGTGATATTTTTACGGTACGCAGCAGCCAATTCATTTAAGAAATTTCGAGTGGATTTCACCTGCGCAATGGGAATTGAAGTTTCAATATTATTTTCTACAATAGCCAGAGATGCTCCAGCTTTTTCAGCATGGTCAATATATTTATGCCCATCGGTACTTTCCCCCTTGAACGCCAGAAAAATATCCCCAGGCTTTATATTGCGGGAGTCAATTGTAATTCCGGAAAATTCAGATAATTTCAAATCAGGGAGGATTGTATTCAGCGCCTTTTTAAAATAAGTTTTATTTTGAATATCAACCCGCATTCGTATAATCCTTAATAATTTCAATATCACTATGAGGAATTTTCTCTGTGCCAATTTCCTGATAATTTTCTGGTCCCTTACCAAGCACCAATAAAATGGAATTTTCATTCATTTGCTTCAGAGCGGTTGTGATGGCTTCTTTTCGATCTAGAATAACTGTGTAACTATCACTGGAAAACCCTTGAATAATATCTGCATTTATTCTTTCCAATGATTCGGTTCTGGGATTATCCGTAGTTACAAAACTGAATGAAGCATACTTTTCTGAAATTTTTGCCATTTCCGCCCGTTTTCCAGTATCCCGATTACCGCCACAGCCAAACACTGTAAAAATATTAACCTGATTATCCATGAGGTTTACAAGGTTTGAAAATAGTTTTTCATAGGCATCGGGTGAATGGGCATAATCCACAAAAACTTTTCCCAAACAATTACAGGGGATATGTTCCATTCTGCCGGGAATAGGGGGCATACTTTTAATTGCACTCTCAATTTTTGAAATTGAAATTCCCATGCTTAAAGCAGCTGCAGCTCCAGCCATGATATTTGATAAATTATATTCCCCAATGAGCGAGGAGTCAATTGAAATTGTTTTTTGCCCAAATTGCAATTTTGCATTTATACCATGAAGGGTGAATTCAGTATGAACAGGATGGAGATCGGCTTTTTTATTCATACCGAAGGTAATAATTTTTGCAGATGTTGCAGAGCAAATTCTCTGAGCATAGGGATCATCCAGATTAATTACTGCAGTATTGGTATTTGATAAACTTTGAAACAATTGAAGTTTGGATTTGAAGTATTTTTCCATATCACCATGAAAATCCAAATGCTCAGGACTCAAATTTGAAAATACCGCAATATCAACCTCCACATCATCCACACGGTGAAGGTCTAAAGCATGGGATGATATTTCCATGACTAAATTATCAACCCCAGCCAATATGAGGGTTTGGAGCATTTGCTGTAGTTCTACCGATTCGGGCGTAGTAAAACCAGTGCTTACCATGCCGGAAGGAGTCTGAAATCCCAATGTTCCCAATGTACCGCAGGCAGCACCGGATGTTTGCAAAATATGATGCAAAATATGTGTAATGGATGTTTTACCATTGGTACCGGTAATACCCACAATATTCATTTTTTCCGAAGGGTTACCATAAAACTGAGCTGAAATTTGAGACATGGCAAGACGGGGATCCTTCACCTGCAAAATAGGCACAGCTTTAGTTTTTGGACTCCTTCCATTTGATAAAATGGCAACAGCCCCATTTTCAATTGCCTGGGGAATAAATTCATGACCATCCGTCTGCATCCCGGAAATGGCTACAAACAAAGTTCCGGGTTTCACTTTTCGGCTATCATAGGTAATGAATGAAATCTCTCGGTTATCCGGAGTCCCTTTAAATTGAATATTTTTTACTAATTCCTGAAGCTGCATTATATAGATTCCAATTTTATAGTACAGGCGAGTGCACCATCAACCAGTTGACCGGGAGAGACCGATTGCCATACTACTCTCCCAGAGGTACCAACCGGATTTATTATCAGCCCTAAATCTTTAGCTTCCTGAATGGTTTGCTTCAAGGTTTTTCCTAAAAAATTAGGTACTAAATTATTCTGCATTTGGACTACATCTGCTGTTGCCAGCATTGGGGCAATTTGTTGTGAAATTGTTGTGTGAGCAAACTGGGGCATTTCTTTAGGGGTAACCGGAATAAATTCTTTATTGTTGATGATAAGTCTTTCAAATATTTCTTTTACGATAGGAGCTGCCGTTTCGTTCCCCCAATGATAGCCATATTTTGGAGAATCAACAGAAATAACACAGACATATTTGGGATTGTCTATTGGGAATACTGCTGCAAAGGAAGATATAAACTCTCGCTTTGAATAGGCACCGTTAACAAACTTTTCGGCTGTGCCTGTTTTTCCCCCAATTCTGAAACCTGGAATACGAGCCTTGTTTGCAGTACCATGATTGACAACGTCTTCCATCATGGATAACAATATTCCTGAGGTTTCCCGAGTCATGACTTTTCTTACTGGTTTTGGAGAGTAATCCCGTTCTTCATAACCGTTTCCAGAAATATTCTTAATAATCCTGGCATTGGGTAAATAACCTCCGTTTGCTGCAGCCGAATATGCCACTGCCAACTGGAGAGTATTAATTGATATCTCCTGACCAATTGATACGAAAGGACCAGAAAGGCGAGTCCATTCATTAAATTCTCGCAATACTCCGGAAGCTTCACTGGGGAGGGGAACTCCGGTGCGAATACCAAATCCGAATTTCCGGGCATAATCATAAATATGCTGGGCTCCCATTTGATCTACCATTTTCGCCAAACCGATATTACTGGAATAAATGAAAATATCAGATAGAGATAAATCGCCATGCGGCTCATGATCGTGAATAATTTTTGAGGGAAGGATTTGATATTCACCATTTTCACAGAAAAATTTATCCTCTGAAGTAAATACTCCAGACTCTAGAGCGGCGGTCATTGAAATTAGTTTAAATGTTGATCCTGGCTCATACGAATCTGAAATAGTTCGATTTGCAAATGTAGAAACATCATATTTCCCATAGGCATTTGGGTCAAAATCAGGAACCGATGCCATGGCCAGAATATCACCAGTAAATGGATTTAATATTACCCCGTTTGCGGTTAAGGCCCCTGAACGCTTCATTCCCTGTTTCAGGGCATCTAAGAGAATGGTTTGAATATTGGCATCAATTGTGAGCTGAATATCCGCGCCATTTTCTGCAGTAGGATGCTGATCTATAATTGCTTTTCGAAGTGTGCCATTTGCAGAGCGATTAAAAATAAGATTGCTGGTTTTACCATTTAACAGCGGGTCAAATTGCCTTTCAATTCCAAATTGTCCCTTATGGTCTCGGTCAACATAGCCAATCACCTGGCTTGCTAAATTATGAAACGGGTAATATCTATTTGCTGAAACATCACATTGCAATCCCTTAGTTTCTTTCAATTTTTCTAATATAGGTAAGCATTGGGTTCTATTTAGCGCTTTGGTCAGAGGGATATATTTTTTTCTTTTAGAGAGTAAATTTTGATAGATATCAAGAGGCTGATTGAATGTCGTTGAAAAAAGGGTAGCTATTGCATTCCTGTCAACGTCTTTTTGAGTATTCACCCAGAAGGTGTATGTTTTCACTGTTTCTGCTAATATCTGCCCATTTCTATCAGAAATATTTCCTCGGCTACCCCTTACAGATCGCTCAGTAAATCCAGCATCTATGGTTTTTTGACGTAGATCAGCTGCCTGAAATGATTGGACGTAGAGCATTTTACCTAAAATTGCTATACTGCAGATAAAAAATAATGCGGAGATAAAACGGACTCTGAACTGATAAAAACTATACAGGCGGGTCATTCTACATCTCCAATATAGACAATGAGAGATTCTGGGGATGGACTATGAAGTTGAAAGTTATTAAATGCAATTTCTTCAATTCGATCCTGGCGGGATAAATTTTTTATATTTCCGGAAAGCACCTTTACCCGATTAAGATGTGTGGCACGGATATTTTCTAAATGGTAAATTTCGTTCCTCAGAAAAATACATTCATTATTCAGGGTAACGATACTGATAAAGACAACAACGGAAAGCGTTACAAACCCAAAGAAGAACAGGAAATCGGAAATTGATTTGTTCTTTTCAGGTTTGATGGACATCAGATTCTTTCAGCCACCCTTAATTTTGCGCTTCTTGATCGAGGGTTATTTTTTATTTCCTCAGCACTGGGTATTATCGCCTTCCGGGTGAGAATTTTGAGGGAGGGAGTCGTATTACAAACACAGAGGGGATATTCTCTGGGGCATATGCAAGTAATGGCACATTCTTTAAAATATTGTTTTACGATACGGTCTTCCAGTGAATGAAAAGAAATAACAGCTATTCGCCCCCCAACTTTCAGCCATTCAGTAGTATTTTCAAGAGCTTCCTTCAGTGATGCTAATTCATCATTTATTTTAATGCGAATTGCCTGAAAAACCCGAGCCAGCGATTTATTTAAAAAACGAGGGTGTACGCATTTGGAAACTGCCTGCTTTAAATCAAATGTGGTTTTCATGGCGCTGGACTGCACTGCTTTATAAATCATTTGTGCTATTTTACGGCTATGCCGCTCTTCACCATATTCTCGAATAACATCACTTAT
>DTTG01000241.1 GCA_012964845.1 Fidelibacterota bacterium | reverse complement strand
CCATCCATTAATAATATCCAAACAATTGTAATGGGAGTTATTAATAATTCACAAGAAAGAATTTATGGTAAAGTATTGGTAAATGAGCTTCGCATGACAGGTGTTAAAAAAAGACGGGGGCGATCTTATGGTATAAGTGGCTCACTATCCTTTGCGGACCTTATGACAATTTCTGGAAATTACAAAAAGAAAGATTCTGATTTTCATAAACTTCAGCAGCGACTTGGAACTGGAAATTCAGATGAGTCATTTTCTGCAACATTAAAACTTCATCCCAATATTATTTTGCCAACCCGATGGGGAATTAAAACGCCAATAACATTGGGATATACAAATTCAGTAGCAACTCCCAAATACCATCCAGGGAGTGACATTTTAACCGATTCAGATAATGATAATTTTGATATTGAAACAATTCAAACCAAAAGTGAAAAAATTAGTTTTTCAACCTCTTTAAATAAATCAACAAGAAGTACCAATTGGCTGCTTAAACAAACGATTGATAATATCTCCTTAAATTTTTCTGCCATTCAAAACAACAAGTCTAATAATCAGACTCTCAAAGAAATTAAGAATAATTACGAGGCTTCCAGCAGCTATAGCTACACCTTTGGAAAAGAAAACTATTTAAGTCCTTTTGCCTTTACAAAGGATTGGTTCTTCATTGGTAATATTTTAGGTGAAGCCCGCTATTATTATACTCCCAATAAAGTTAGCGCAACTATTAAATTTAATGAGGCTGCCTCACGAAAAATTCAACGGGTTAATGTAATTGATACAACCAAATCCTATAGTTTTAATTTAAGTCGGAAATTCACACTTAATCATAAATTCACTAAGAGTTTCAGCAGCAATTACACCAAACAAATGGATAGCAACCTTGATGAATTTCGGTATAACAAATTGGATATGGTTCAGCAGATGAATCCTGGGTTGGTAAAATCAATTAGTGAGAAACTCACCAATACCTACTCCCCGGATTTTTTAAATTGGTTAAATCCAACCATAACATATAACCCAACTTATAATTGGAACTTAAATATTATTGATACACTTTCAACTGCCAATGTAAAATCCTCATCTACATTTAAAACAAAAATTGGACTTAGCCTGAAAGAATTGGTTGAACTGGTTTATACTCCTGAAAATAAGGGAAAATCATCCAGTTCAAGAGGCAGAGGGCGGGGCAGATCATCTTCATCTAAGAAAAACAAAAAGAATTTCAATGTTAAAAATCCTGTGCTTCGATTTATGCTGGGGGGAGTTCATACTGTTGTATCAAAATTAAATAAAATATCCAGCACATATACCTATACAACAGCCCATGATTATAATAATATTTCTTCGGATTTATCGACTTCATATCTGTACCGCTTAGGGATTCAAAAATCTCCCTTAAATGCTTCCGGTGGTGTTTTATTCAATGATGATTTTAATGCAAATAACAATTTGGTTGGGTCATCATCCAGTAGTTATGGCAATGATTTGACAGTTAGTACAAGTGTCAGCCTTACCCGGGCAATAGTGACGAGTCTGGATTTTAGATATTCTAATTCATTATCCATACCTTCCACAGCTTCAAGAACAAAAAATGAATCATTTTCATTTTATCCGCTCGGGTTGAGGGGTGACGAAGGAATTCCCATTTCTAATTGGAGTGTAAATTGGTCGGGGATTGAAAAATGGTGGTTTATGGATAAATTTTTTAAATCCATCAATATTTCCCATGGGTTTAATGGCGAACGGTCCATGTCCAGTAAGGATGAAAATAACGATGGTATAATAACCGATGATGAATTGCAAAATGAACAATATAGTCTTAATTATTCGCCAATAATTGGAATTACTACCAAAACCAAGGGAAGAAGCCCGGTTACCTTTAAGGTGAATTACAATTTAAATCAGACCATTAAAAAAATTGATGAGTCCACAGAACGAAACCATGGAAGTCAAATCAGCAGTTCCATATCATTTAAAAAATCAGGTGGACTTACTATTCCCTTTTTCTTTTTTAGAGATTTTTATATTCCAAATGATATGGATTTTACCCTTAATTTCAACTGGAATACTGACCAAAAGCTAATGACCTCTACCGTTGTAGATGATTTAACAGGTTTTAATGAGCAGATGAATAATACTTCATGGTCTTTGAAACCCAATGTCAGTTATAGTTTTACCCGCTGGGTGACTGGAAATTTCTTTTTTGTTTATGGAATTTCTGAGAATAAAACCACAGGGAGAAATGAAGAAAGAGATTTTGGTTTTAATGTGAATATTAAAATACAGGGTTAATTTGAAAAAGATATTAGTACTCATTTTATTTGGTTTATGCTTTGGGCAAAACGCACCCCCATTTGATGGAAATCGCGCCATGAATTTGCTTCAAACCCAATGTGATTTTGGACCCAGATTTCCTGAAAGTGAGGGTCATGTAAAAATGAAAAAATTCATGGTGCAGTTTTTACAGCCGCTTGCAGACAGTCTATACATTATGGATGAAAAAATCCCTCATCCTTATAAAAGACATTATATTACGCTTACAAATTTACTGGCGAGATTTAATTTAGATGCAGGTTATCGAATTATGCTGATGGCACATTGGGATACGCGGGAATTTGCTGATCAAGATCAAAATCCAGAGAACCAATCCCTCCCAATTTTAGGTGCAAATGATGGTGCCAGTGGTGTTGCTGCCTTGTTAACTTTGGCAGAAATATTAAATCAACTTCCCCTGCTCAATATTGGCGTTGATCTCCTTTTTGTAGATGGTGAGGATATGGGCAAAAGTGGTGATGCGGAAAAGTTTGGACTGGGAACCCAGGCATTCGCTAAGCATGTTCCAGAACCCCGGCCTCAATTTGCTATTTGCCTGGATATGATTGCAGATCAGGAACAGCATTTTCCTATCGAGTATTTTTCACTACAACAGGCTCCTGAAGTAGTTCAGGCAATTTGGACCTTGGCAAATGATTTGGGATATCCACAATTTGAAAATAGAATGGGGCAGGCTGTTATGGATGATCATTATTATCTTTACAAATATGCAAAAATTCCAGCCATTGATATCATTGATTTTGAATATCCTAATAAGGATGTCAATTATTGGCATACTCTGCAAGATATTCCACAAAATTGTTCTGCAAAAAGTTTAGAAGCTGTGGGATCTGTCATTACCCATTTCATTTATAGTCAAGATGAAGGAATTAAGGAATGAGTTCGGTACCAGACTATTTTGATGTACTAAGTATAGATGAGAAAAATGGGAATGTGGATATTATTCAATCTCTCATTGGAACTGATTGTTTAGGGACTTATTTCGAAAATGGCACCGCCCAACTATATTTTGATGGTGGAAAAAGAGACTATATTGAGGTAAGTCTTCAAAATATTAATGCAGATTTTCATTTTCAGTGGAAGTGGGAAAAACAAAATAAAGAAGATTGGCATTTGGCTTGGAAGGATAATTTTACCCCAGTTGTAATTGAAGACAAATTGGCTGTAATTCCCCATTGGCAAAATGAAATTTCAGCAGATACTGTAATAAAAATTAAACCGGGCATGGCATTTGGTACAGGGCACCATGAAACCACCTGGCTTATGCTCAATCAAGTTTTGAAGCATGTTAAACCTGGAATGTCAGTTTTAGATTTGGGGGCTGGAAGCGGAATTTTATCTATCACAGCTAATAAACTGGGTGCTGAAAAAGTAGATGCTGTGGAATTTGATTCAGACTGTGAATCCAATTTTAATGAAAATTTGCAATTAAATCAAATTGAAGAAAATATTCACTACTACCACCACGATGTTCTCAATTGGGAAAATTTTAATTATGATATTATTTTAGCAAATATCAATTGCAATATTATTGAAAAATTAATCCTCAAATTCAAAGGGACAAAAGCAAACGTGATTTTGTCAGGTTTATTAAAGACTGACTATGAGACCATAGAACAAATTTGTATAAAACAAAATTTCCAAGTGAAAGAAAAAATGATTAAAGGTGAGTGGATATGTATAGTTCTATAATTGATAGTCGATTATTTTCCTCACCGTTTTTAATATTAATGATTATATCAATGTACTCGTGTGTTCAGGATATAGCACAACCAGAAAGTGAAAATATTCAAATACTTAAGACTACCATAGAACTAGATCGGTTTGAAAATGAATTATACCTTCAAGTTGAAACTAATCAACAAGAATCCCAAGAATTTATAAAGAATGTGTTTGTAGAGTTGACCTATAAAGGAGATAATATTTTTGAGTATAGTGAAGAATTTCAGTTATATGATAATGCTACAAATGGTGACTTGATTCCATCTAATGGTATCTATACTTTACTCACTTCTGCTGACACAGTAATCTTACCTAGTGTTACCCCGGAAATTGAAAGTATAACTATGGAACAAAATTTTAAACTTGATGAAACAAATTCTGATAGTTTAGATATTTCGGTAACAGTTTATGGAAAATCTTTTTTGATAACATCCTCAATATCTGATATTTTCAATATTACAACTCAATCATCTCAATATGTGAATCTTGACAATAGCTATATTGAATTAATGATAAATACAGATTATATGTTTATTGATAACCCTTCTACAGAAGAGTGTGATCGATCATATAATGACAATCCTAATCCAAATTCATTTGAAAGTTATTTTGAATGGGCAAATGGAATTCTTTTAGATAGCAACACAAACCAATTTATTTTTTCCACTCAAATTCCATTTCGTTCATTGAGTGATTGTGGTGGTACAGGAAGGGCAATTTTTAGGTTTATTCTCCATGACCTGGATACAAATTCAGAGATTGTAGCAGAGGATATTGAATTAATC
>DTTG01000240.1 GCA_012964845.1 Fidelibacterota bacterium | reverse complement strand
GAGGAGGTTCAATTGTAGGAGAGCTTTGGGAATTTGGTTTATGGGGAGAAACTCTTTGGTCATTAGCTGCAGATAATAATTTTGGAGAAGTTGTTTTTGGAATAGACCATACTTTTAATAATGGGGTTTATCTCATGACCGAATATTTCCATAATTCTCTGGGAGCAGAGAAAAATGAGGTGACATTTGATCATTATTTATATAATTTCAGTGGAGAAACGCATAGCCTTATGCAGAATTATCTTTTTGCAATGGGAATGTATAATTTAACAAATTATATTTCCGGCAGCCTGCTTGTATTCGGAAATCTGGATGATCAAAGTTTTATTTTAGCTCCCCAATTAAATTGGGATGCCTTTGAAGATGTAACTTTAGGAGCATGGGTGAGTCAATCATTTGGTGAAAATAATTCTGAATTCGGCATTCAGGATTTAGCTCTGCGTTTCAGACTACGGGCATATTTTTAATGATACATCGAAAAATCCATTATGCGTAAAAAATTCTTACATTTAATAGCTCGCTGGTCCGTTACCCGTACCTGGTGGATGACGGTGGGAATTTTGGTATTAACCCTCTTTTTTGGATATAGAGCCAGCACCCTTCAAATGCGTACTGGTTTTGACAGTCTTCTACCAGGTGATAATCCTCGTACAGCTGAATTTAACCGCATTTTAGAGGAGTTCGAAAATGAGTCCAATATAATGCTGCTGGCTAAGGGTAACGAGGATAGTCTCAAAGCCTATGCCCGAGGCGTGAAACCCCTATTGGAAGATTTTGATAAATGGGTAGCCAATGTGCATATTCAAATTCCAGAAGATTTCTATCGCCGCAATGCATTAAAGCTGCTTCCCCCAGATCAATTGGATAATTTTGGCAGCATGTTTTATGATCCCAATTTGGTACCATTTTTACATAATTTGAATAATTCATTTGAGGGAGAATATCAACGGAACGATGAGGCTTTACAATCTCGAAGAGATGAACTGGATGCCGTCCGATTTTTGGATGGATTGGAAATGTTTGTAGATCTACAATCTGCTGTGATGAATGGGGAGGTTATAGAAGATGTTGGTCAAAAAGCTGTAGATGCCATTACCTTTGGAGAGACCTTTATGCTGTCTCCAAATAAGGATATGATTTTAATTTTTATTGAACCCACATTCAATATGATGATTGAACCTGCTGAGCTTCAAGAGAGTGTTGATGGAATCGAAAAAATAATTAAAGAAGCCAGTACTCAATATGGAGTAACTGCCGGGCTAACGGGGTCAATCGTATTGGGAAGAGATGAGTATAAGGCTTTTACTTCTGATTCATGGACTGTTTCTATTTTGGCATTAATTGGCATTTTTATTTTATTTGTTATATCTTTTCGAATGTGGGTGAGTCCCCTATTGGCAATCCTCACTGTTATAATGGGTGTGACCTGGGCTATGGGATTCTCTAGTTTTTTGGTAGAATATTTGAGCATGATGACAGCCATGATGAGCGTCATTCTAATAGGCTTAGGTATTGATTTCAGTGTACATATAATTTCAGGATACACCGAAAAGCGAAATCAGGGGTTGGATGTTCAAATATCAATGCAGGAAACACTTTTACGTTTTGGTCCGGGTATTATGACCGGTGGTATTACAACTGGCTTGGCATTTCTCACTTTGATGATCTCCGAAACTGTGGGTATGCAGGAAATGGGATTAATGGCAGGTGTGGGAATCATTTTTACCATGCTGGCTACCATCATTATTTTACCAACAATGTTGGTTATCCGAGAGCGATTACTTAAAAACTTTAATAAATCCCTGCCTCCCAAAGATGTGTCATATCCATTCCTAGGCAGAATCGCCGAGTTTACGGCAAAATATCGTTGGATTATGGGAATTTTCTTCCTGCTGATTACAGGTTTTCTTTTTAATCGTGGTGTTAATATGTCAGTTGATTATAATTATTTAAATATGGAACCCGTTGGATTAGAAAGTATAAAGCTTCAGGAAGAACTTATTGAAGCATTTGACCTGTCCTCTGATTTTGTTATGTTTACCACAGATAATCTTGAGGATACCAGAGCACTTACCAGACAGGCACGGGAAATGGAAACTACTGGCTGGGTAGAGAGTATTTCTGATTATCTCCCCGATTCAGATGGCTTGGAAGAACAGTATCGATTTCTTCAAGACCTCCGGCGGAATTTGGAAAACAGGGAAATCAGGAAACAAATGTCATCCCATGATATGAATATGTACCGGAAAGAAATGGAACGTCTGGAAGCAAATATTATTGAATTACAAGATTTGGCATTTTTAGGCGGGCAGGATAAAGTATATGATAAAGCAGTTAAATTGGTTGGGGAAGCTGGTGACAGCCTGGACCGTGGAAATATTACCCAATTTATAAATGCACTTGATACGGGATTAACCAAAATAGAGCTCACCTATTTTCAACAACAATTTTCTAAGGCTTTTAAATCCACAATTATTGAGATGGCAAATACAGAACCTCTCACATTAGATAATCTTCCCAGTGAAATCAAAAACCGTTTTACAGGGAAGAGTGGGAATATATTTATTATTAATGTTTATCCGGAAAAAAATATTTGGGAAGATTCACGCTTTCTGTACCGTTTTACTGATGAAGCAACTGAGCTGAGTGAAAAAGCGACCGGGCTTCCCCCCATTTTTGTAGAGCTTATGGATATTATGAGTAAGGATGGCAAGAAAGCTACCTATTTGGCAATCATAGCCGTATTTTTGGTATTGCTTCTGGATTTTCGCAGCCTCAAATATGCCTTGGTTGGAATGGTTCCCCTCATTTTTGGCGCCATTTGGATGACTGGGTTAATGGAAATTTCAGGTTTGAAGTTTACCATGATGAATATCCTTGCTGTACCACTCATTATTGGCATCGGTATTGATGATGGAGTTCATATTCTTCACCGTTGGAAAATAGAGAAGAACCTGGATATTGTATATCGCTCAACCGGAAAAGCAATACTGCTCACATCACTTACAACCATGCTGGGCTTTGGTTCTCTCTGGTTTGCAACATATAGAGGGTTGGGGAGTATGGGAATTGCCTTATTTATTGGTGTGGGCACCTGTTTTTTAGCAACCCTGTTTATCATACCTGCTATTTTAGGATTGCAAAATAAACAATAGTTTCATTTAGTGATTATATTAAACCGACATCTAATATTCGTGATAATTATGTTCCTTAAACGAAAATAAGGAATATAAATTAAATGAAGCTTAATAATAATTTAAAACGTAAATATTTAATAAAATGTAATTTAGTAAGCAATTACGCTTTAAATAATTACACATTTTATCGTAAATAATGCCGCTAACTTTTATACCATTAAACATTGCTGGAGTAATATTAGAATTATTTTTTTATGACCCTTTTATTTTATTATGAAATTTAGAGAAATAAAGCAACATCACATTCCTGCCATAATATCCATTGCAGCCTTGTTTATTGTGGATAGTCTGGCTTTTTATTGTTCATATTTGGTATCAGAAAGCACCGGCAGTGAATTTGTAGGAATTAAATACCCTGTTCGAGTATTCATCTTAATCATATTTCTCATATATATTGCCAAACGCTATAATCCCTCCTCAACAATTTCTCGGGCTCATGAGTCAAAAACCATAATTCAGCTTATTTATTTAGTTGGTATTGGGTACATTTCTTATAGAATCTTCTCAAAATCAATCAGCATAGATAAAGCTCAATATGATTTGGTTTTTTTACATTCATTCATTATTTTAGATATTTTATTTCGATTATTCATCCGCAGCGCACAACGATATTTTTTAACAAAAGGATATGGAGGACGCGGAACAATTATCGTTGGCTCAGGTGAAGATGCATTCAACCTGGCAGATGAAATGAATCGAAATCTTTCTCTTGGGTTTGCCTTACAGGGCTATTTTAATGAATCTGAAAGTGTCCATATGAGTCGATATTGTAATTATCTTGGTTCACCGGAAGAAATAAAAGCATATCTGGATCAGCATAAAATACATGAAATGATCATTGTATTGGATATCCATGAACACGAAAAACTATTACAAATTATTGGCAAGTTTAACTTGTATGATATTTGTATAAAAATCATTCCGGACATGTATGAAGCCATCACCGGGCAGGTGCGTATTGACACGATTCGAGGATTACCACTATTAAATATTAATCCTGATATTATAACAGAGTATCAGCTATTTTTAAAACGAGCCGGAGATATATTTCTTGCAACTACAGCATTTATTTTAATATTTCCATTTAACATGCTGCTTGCACTTTTAATTAAATTAACTTCGCCTGGCAGCATTTTATATAAACAGACCAGATTAGG
This sequence comes from Fidelibacterota bacterium, assembly GCA_012964845.1. GTDB lineage: Bacteria > Fidelibacterota > Marinisomatia > SCGC-AAA003-L08 > D37C17 > D37C17. The sequence goes on along the minus strand of DTTG01000240.1, from coordinate 14,070 downwards.
GCTAAACGGGAAAAACTTTACCCTGATTAAATTCCGTACCATGTATGAAAATTCTGAAAAAACGACGGGTCCAATTTGGGCCGGAAAAGATGATCCCCGGATTACACCCCTTGGGAAAATCCTCCGAAAATATCATTTGGATGAAATCCCTCAATTATTAAATGTTTTAAGGGGAGATATGAGTATCATTGGTCCCAGGCCTGAGAGACCCAAAATTATTGAAGAATTAATGCGGGATATCCCCTATTATTCCCGTCGCTTAAAGGTGAAGCCTGGTATTACCGGATGGGCTCAAATTATGGGTGTCTATGATAGTAGTGTAGCAGATGTTCATAATAAGTTGAAACATGATTTCTACTACATAGAAAATATGTCCATATTATTGGATTTAAAAATTATATTTATAACATTATGGGTTGTATTAAGAGGGGGTGGGCACTAATGTTTCATTCCCAATGTTATCATTTTTATTGCAGTGTGCAGGAATGCATCTTTGGAAGCATTTACGATTCTGACTAAATTTATCATCTGGATAATCACTAAATTTCAGGATTAGAAATGTTATCGCTAAAATATATTAGGGAAAATACGGGTTATGTACAAGATTCATTGACCCAGAAACAGTCGCAGGTAAGCATATCTGATTTGTTAGAATTTGATATTCAGCGTAGAAATTGTTTAAAAGAAGTAGAAGTTTTACGGGCTGAAAAGAATCAGGTGTCCAGTTCAATTGCTGAATTGAAAAAGGGTGGGGGAAATGCCAAGGAAGATATAGCAGCCATGCGCACTGTCTCAAACAGAATTAAAGAAGTGGAGACAGAGCTTCGAAAAGTTGAGGAAAGCATTGCCAATGATATATATTATGTCCCCAACATTGTTCATTCTTCGGTACCAGTGGGAAAGGATGAAACAGGCAATGTGGTTATTAAAAAATGGGGCGAAGTCCCTGATTTTTCCTTTGAACCTAAGGATCATTTAAGATTGGGTGAAGATTTAAAACTATTCGACTTTAAGCGATCTGTAAAAATGGCCGGTGCTGGATTTCCTCTTTATACAGGCTTGGGAGCAAAACTTGAACGTGCATTAATAAATTTCATGTTGGACTATCATGTTACCAAACACAATTATACAGAGTTGTTTCCTCCTTTTCTTGCCCATGCTGAAGCCATGCAAAATACAGGGCAATTGCCTAAATTTAAGGATGACATGTATGAGATACCAGAGGATGCCCTTTATTGCATTCCAACAGCAGAAGTGCCAGTAACGAATTTACATCAGGGTGAAATAATCCCTGAATCTGAACTGCCTAAAAAATATGCTGCCTACAGCGCCTGCTTCAGGCGTGAGGCTGGAAGTTATGGGAAAGACACAAGGGGTCTGATTCGCGTTCATCAATTCAATAAAGTTGAATTGGTGAAATTTGTACATCCGGATGATTCTTATAAAGAGCTTGAAACTTTATTGGAAAATGCAGAAGCCATTCTCCAAGCTCTAGGGCTGCATTATCGTGTTCTGGAATTATGTTCTGGAGATCTTTCGTTTTCTGCGGCAAAATGTTATGATTTGGAGGTATGGTCTCCCGCAGAAAATAAATATCTGGAAGTTTCCAGTTGTAGTAATTTTGAAAACTTTCAGGCCAGAAGGAGCAATATTCGATATCGAAATAATAGTACGGGGAAATCGGAACTTATTCATACTTTAAATGGCTCCGGCGTTGCAACTCCGCGTTTAATGGTGGCATTATTAGAAACGTACCAGCAAGAGGATGGAACAATTAAGTTGCCTGCTGCATTACATCCTTTTATGAATATGGACATAATTTCAATCCCATGAGAGTAATCTGGTTTCTTATTAATTTGGTATTATCTATAAGTGTATGCTCAATACCAATTATTGCTGTTGGTTTGTTTGATAAAGAAAAATATTACACAGGTAAATTGATTAAAATGTGGGCACGATGGGTTATATGGTCAACTGGCATCCAATATGAAATAGATGGATTGGATAATTTAAATTTGGATAAGCAATATATTTTTATGAGTAATCATGAAAGTGCCTTGGATATTGTATTAGGAGTTGCTGCTATTCCTTCTAATCTAGTATTCCTGGCAAAAAAAGAGTTATTTAGAGTTCCAGTATTTGGATGGGCAATGGAGGCTGCGGGAATGATTAAAATTGATAGACAAAATCCAGAAATTGCCAGAAAATCGGTATCTGAAGCTGTAGAGACACTTATGCATTCCTCATTTTCCACCCTCATTTACCCTGAAGGCACCCGATCAAATGGGGAAGAATTGCTTCCTTTTAAAAAGGGAGGATTTATATTGGCTATTCGGACTCAATTACCTGTGGTTCCTATTACCATTCTAGGTGCTGGAAATGTATTGCCAAAGGGTACACTCGCTATTAAGAAATCTCACATAAAAATGATCATAGATAATCCCATACCCACCTTGGAAATGGATATAAATAATAAGGATCAGCTTTTACAAGACTGCAGAAATATTATCAATCAAAATCTGGCTCATGCCAAAGCTGGCCAGAAAGCGAATTATGAATTATATTCAGCCTGATTTCAACCCGACCATACCCATTAATTAAAATTGAAAATAGGAGTTAATATTAAGATAATATCACGATCAATTATTCAAATAATTATATCATTCGGTCTTTTATTTTCGATTGATAGTTTGCAAACTGGATCTGTAAAGATATCGTCACCTGACATAGGAGATAGTGGAACCATTGAAATAAAAATTCCTCCTGATATGCGTGTAGAAACAATACCTGAAGAAGATATTTTTGATGCACAAATGGCAGAAGCCAAAACTATTTATGCGGAAGCCATAATTTCTGATCTTACAGGGGATACGCTGGAAGCAGCTTATCAATTTGAGTTATTATTCGAATCCCTTTCACATATTGATGAGTTAATTGGTCATGATGAATTTCAGACTTTGGAATTCAACCGATTGCTCACGGCTGCAATTGATTATTATGAAGACGAAGCGGTAACATTGGATAAAGTTGAAACGGGGTTTTCTGTAGCGGTATTAAAGGATAAGCTTGATGAATACATTTATGCACAAACACTTGAAGATTTAGAATATGTGGAAGAACGGGTTGAAATTATTCCCGGGCATATTCCCATAACCTACAATCAGAAAGTAGCCAGTATAATTAAATTTTTTCAAAATGAGGGACGAACGAGTTTTCAAAAATGGCTCAATAGGATGTCCCGTTATAAAGCTATTATTTTACCTATTTTAGAGGAAGAAGGAGTTCCTCCAGAATTGTTTTATCTGGCCATGATTGAAAGTGGATTAAATCCCAAGGCTTACTCCTATGCTCATGCCTCGGGAGTTTGGCAATTTATCTCTTCAACAGGAAAAAATTATGGATTGAAAAAAAATTGGTGGGTAGATGAACGGCGAGATTTTGAAAAAGCAACCCATGCAGCCGCTCGCTTATTAAAGGATTTACACCAGGAATTTGATGATTGGTATTTGGCATTTGCAGCCTATAACTGTGGTCCCGCGCGTGTGAGGAAAACGATCAAACGCCAGGGTACAAAAGACTATTGGAAACTCACTCGCCTACCACCGCAAACGAGGAATTATGTTCCCAATATCATGGCTGCTATCTTTATTGCAAATAACCCCGGGAAATATGGATTTTCATTGGTTAAAAAATCGAAAATGGAATGGAATATTGTGGAAATTGATAAAGCTGTGAGTTTGCAGGTAATCAGTGAATGTGCTAAATTAGATTTGGCATTGCTCCAAAGTTATAATCCGGAATTAAAGCAGGGAACTATCCCTCCAATTGAGGATGGAAAATCCTACGCATTCAGAATGCCCATTAATGCTTCAACAGATTTTGATTCTTTATTTGCTGAAATAGAAATTGAAAAAATTCAGGAAATTGTCTTTTTAGAGCATAAGGTAAAATGGGGTGAAAGTTTGTGGCTGATTGCCCGGAAATATGATGTAAGGATTAAAGATATTGTTGCTATTAATAAACTCTCCATGAAAAAATATATTAAGCCGGGGCAAATATTACAAATACCTGCAGATGGTTATGATCTCTACAGAAAATTAGCATTAAAGAAATCTGCAGGATCAAAACAAATTTACCATACCGTGAGAGCGGGAGATACCTTGAGTGAAATTGCAATGTCATATCGAACTTCAGTAGGTAAAATTAAAAAATGGAATGGACTTCGTTCCGATCGGATTTATACTGGACAAAAATTAAAAATATGGACAAAAGCATAATGGCAGGCAGTCGAAAATATTCCTATTGGATTATTGGCTTAATCGTTTTCATAATAATAATTTCAATTATTCCATGGGGGAATGTACTCCCTTCAGGTCCAAAAGTGGGGATTGTTGAAATTAATATGCCCATTACCAATTCTAAAAAAGCAGTAGATGATCTCAATTATTTTAACAGGAAATCTAATATTGCTGCCATTGTTGTTCGATTGGAAACACCTGGTGGGGGTGTGGCGGCCAGTCAGGAAATATATGAAAAAGTACGAAAAATTTCTAAATTCAGCGATAAACCAATCATCGCATCCATGGGAGGTGTGGCAGCATCCGGAGGCTATTATATTGCTTTAGGTGCTGATACAATTATGGCAAATCCTGGGACGGCAACAGGATCCATTGGCGTTATCATGTCCTATCCCATTATTGGTGAAATGATGGATAAAATGGGAATCCAATATGAAACCATAAAAAGCGGATCACTTAAAGATTCCGGGTCACCTTTTAGGAATATAACCAGTGAGGAGCGAAAATATTTTCAGGGATTAATTGATGATCTTCATGGCCAGTTTCTTTCCGTGGTAGCAAAAGAAAGAAATATCCCTATGGATCAAGCAGCTGAATTGGCCAATGGTCAAGTCTATTCCGGGAAACAGGCTGTAGAAAATGGATTAATAGATATGCTGGGGACTTTTGAGGATGCGGTACTGCTGGCAGCACGTGAAGCTGGATATGTTGAAGAACCGGAAATTGTCTATCCACCTGAAGAGAAAAAAGGTTTGCTGGATATGCTTTTCGGGGATATATTCCAAAGCTCACCCATAGGAAATTTGTTTTTGTTTCCTACGCCAGAGTATAAATTACCCTACACGATAAGATGACAAAATCAGATATTATAAAAGAAGTAGCTGAGGGGACTGGTCTCACAAAAGTAGAGATAGAAGCTGTATTAGATGGTGTGATTCACAGTATTTCAGAATCCCTGAAACGGGGAGAGCGCGTGGATTTACGCGGGTTTGGCAGTTTTATTGTTAAACAGCGTGCTGCCAGAGATGCTCGAAATCCAGCCACTCGAGAAATTGTGAGATTGCAGGAAAGATACATACCGGCTTTCAAAGTTTCAAAAATTTTGAAGAATATAGTCAATAAATCATTATTAAGAGGTTTTTAAAATAAAGGAAAAAATATGCCTTGCGGAAAAAAACGTAAAAAGAAAAAGATGAATACTCATAAACGTAAAAAACGTTTACGGGCAAATCGTCATAAGAAGAAGAAATAATTTAATTTCCATATCATAATATTTATGATGTAAAATTGAATTAATTGTGCCGTCAATTTGAATTTGAGTTGGCGGCATTGTCATTCAATGAATATTGCCGGCCATTCTATTCTAACCATTACTCAGGTTGCAAACCAGGTGAAATATACCTTGGAAAAGAATTATGCAAACCTGTGGATTCAGGGTGAAATTGCTTCCTGTAAGCCCTATCCATCCGGACATATTTACCTAACCCTGAAAGATGGACAAAGTGAGCTGTCTGCTGTTATCTTCTCACCCTATGCCAAACAGTTAAAACATAAACCGGTTTCTGGATTAAAGGTAACCGTTAATGGTGATTTATCTTTGTATTCCCCCAGAGGGCAGTTTCAGCTGCAGATTAGAAACTTATATCCCACTGGGCAGGGTGAGTTGTGGCTGGCATACGAGGCACTAAAAGAAAAATTGGAACTGGAAGGATTATTTTCCCAGGAAAGTAAAAAGCAAATTCCACGCTTTCCCCGTAGAATTGGCATTATCACCAGTAGTGAAGGTGCAGTGCTGAGAGACATCATCCAGGTTTTAAATCGCCGTGCACCGCATGTGTCCTGCCTGATTTATCCTGTTTCTGTTCAAGGTCAATATGCTGCAGGTGAAATCTCAAAAGCCATTGAATCAATGAATCAATATGGGAAAATGGATACACTCATTGTGGGTAGGGGAGGTGGTTCGCTGGAAGACCTGTGGTGTTTTAATGATGAGCAGGTTGTCCGTGCCATATTTGCCTCTCACATTCCAGTTATTACGGCCATAGGTCACGAAACGGATACCACATTATCAGATTATGCTGCGGATTATCGGGCGCCTACTCCTTCTGCCGCCGCTGAAATAGCAGCTGAAGATAGGCAGGAAACCATTCAGTTTTTGGATAATATTTCGGAAAGAATTTATTCAGCATCTAAACAGATGATTGTTGTACATAATGAAAAAATTGACAGCTTTCATAAACGGCATGGATTTTTTAAACCGCATTTAGTTCTGGAACAGTGGGATGAAAAACTTAACGATTTTAATCGTCGCCTAAAACAGAGCACCCAAAGTACATTTATTTCCCAAAAAAGAAAAGTGGACTCTTTACAAGATAAAATATTATTATTGAATCCTAAAACACAGCTAAAAAGAGGATTTGCAATAGCTACAGACTCAAAAAACAATATTATTTTTTCACCTAACCAGGTTAAGGTTAATGATGATGTGACTGTTCAGGTAGCTCGGGGAATATTAAAAACAAAAGTTAAAGAAGGAAAAATTCAAAATGTCTGAAAAACAACCCTTTGAAAAAACACTCTCTGATCTTCAAGCCATCATTGAAGAATTGGAGTCTGAAAACCTATCGCTGGATAAAATGGTTCACTTATTTGAAGATGGAATGAAATTAATGAAAATATGCCGAACTCAATTGGATGAAGTAGAAAATCGTATCACTACCCTGGTTAAGGAAAATGATGAGTTTAGTGAAAAACCGGGAATAAAACAATCATGATTATCGGATGTACAGGAAATTATCGGAAGGAGGAATTTTATCCTATTCTCCAAAAGGTGCATACCATTTTGGGTAATGAAAATATAGAATTTCTCATTTCTTCAGATTTAGAAAAAAATATTGAATTTAATATCCCAGGGGATTATACAATCATGGATTTTTTAGAGTTGGTTGATAAATGTGATATATTATTCGCCATTGGAGGAGATGGCACTATCCTCTCTACTGTCCGACGATTGGAACAAAATATGATTCCCATTATGGGCATCCATATTGGAGGATTGGGATTCCTCAGTGAATGTACAGAAAAAAATCTAACGGAGAGTATTCATAGTATTCTGAAAAATGATTATATGGTCACTCAGCGAATGTTATTGGAAGTCCAAATAACTTCAGAAAATGATGAAAAACAAATATTATGGGCACTCAATGATATTGTTGTTGATCATGGCCCCTCAGCCAGGCTATTAAAGGCAGAAGTTCATGTCTCAAATCATTACCTGAATACATTTGAAGGAGATGGGGTAATAATATCAACACCAACCGGAAGTACAGCCTATTCACTATCAGCCGGCGGACCCATTATTTATCCTTCAATGGATTCTATAACCGTTACGCCAATTTGCCCCCATAGTTTGTCGGCTCGCCCAATTGTCCTCAGATCTGCCGAAACTATTACCATGAGTTTCCCTGAACCTTATGATGGTATTTCATTGGCAGTGGATGGTCAGATTAAAGTGCGGATCGATGACCAAACCCAGATTCAAATAACAAAAGCCTCTCATAGCGCCCAAATCGTTAGTCTTCTTGAAGATGGTTATTTTAAAACACTCCGGACAAAAATGGGCTGGTTGGGAAAAGTCCGTTAATCCTTTTTTCCTTTCTAAAGCAATGAAACGAATATTGATCCTAATTGGAATAATAATATTTGGCTGTCGGAGTTCTCCGGAAACTTCATTTGATAATTTAAACCAGGCCTTTATCAGTTGGTATTTTAAATATCATCCTGTTGAATCCACCCGCTATAATATGAGTAAAAATAATGGCAGATTTTCATTGAACACCAAAACAGAGATGGATGAATATTATGCTGATATTTCTCGATTTCTAATAGAATTGTCCCAAATCGATGCCACCAAGATTGCACATAATTCCCGTATTGACTACAACATTCTATATTCTCAATTGGAAAAAATGAAATATGTCATAGATGAAATAAAACCATGGGAGTGGAATCCATTATGGACCCTTGATGAATTACATGATGGATTATATATTTTGAGTGAACGGGAAAATATTGATATGGATAATCGGGTGTCTGCTATACAATCAAGGCTGGGAAAAATTCCAGAACTTTTGGAAAATTCCAAGATTCTCATGATCGCCCATTCAAAAATCCACATTCTCTACAGCAATACCAGGGTGGATAAATTGCTTATTCTCCTTCAGCAACTACCCCTGAAATTAAATTCTGATAATATTACCCTTGATAATATTGATGATTTAATTAAAAAATCTACTGTAGCATTAGAAGATTTTAAAAATTGGATTAATTCTCAAGCTGTCAAATTTGATGAGATCAATTTTCCTTCAGATGTATCCTTAATCCAGAATGGATTTAACCATTTCACCGGAGGTAAATATTTGTCCCCTCATGTATATGAATTGGCCAAGAAAAAACTCATACCCATTCAAGACAGGTTGTTTCATTTGACTTTACCATTTTACTTAAAGGAAAATGACGAGCCCGTTTGGTTAGACCGCGCTGATACTCTGGAAGTCATTCAATGGACCATTGATGATATTTATAATAATCCAAAAAATAAGATAAGAAATGATGAGGTACTTTCCCGATTTTACAAATCATTAACTGCCATTGAAATTTTTTGCTATACGAAATCTATTTTACCCAGGAAAAAAAATAAAACCATCAAACTGGAATTCGCACCAGATTACAGCAGTTCTCAATCTCCGGTTTTCTTATTTGATAATCATCCTAAAAAAGTTTCCATGGATATTGTTTATAATATAAAAGCCCCTGAGGGTGATTTTGGAGAATATAATTTGAACCAGCAGGAAATAGATATTATCAATGCTATGCATATTCTTCCGGGTTATGGGATACAGTTGGGATACTCTCAAAATTATGCATCAATGATTCGATATTTATTTCCCGATTTAGTCACTGCTTCCGGATGGAAATTCTACGCCTTAAATATGTTAATAGAAGAAGGATATGCTAATTGGGATCAGGAGTATCATATTTTAAAATTGAAGGAAGAAATTTCTATTATTGCTCGGACAATTATGGAAATGCGGTATTATTCTCGTGAAATAAACCGGGAAGATGCTATTAAATTTCTACGGGAAATGGCCTTTATGAAAGAGAATGAAGCCCAATTGGCACAAATGGAAACGGATTTAAATTATTTTTCCGGAACAGCTTCGTTTATTGGGGTAATGGAATTGAATTCACTCCTGGCAGAATATAAACGTAAGCAGGGGGATAATTTCGTGCTTTCTGAATTTCACAGATTAATTTTACAAGATGGAATAATCCCTCTCTTTGAGTTGAAGAAACGAGTATTATTACCGTAATTTTACACCCTTATTATGAATCTATATAAACAACACAAAATTAATTTAGACTATTGGGATGCCATCGCCGGAATGATAGATCAATGTATTGATATTGCCTTAAATCTATCTCAAAGTGGACACCCTGGCGGATCCCGCTCTAAGGTGCCGGCACTGATTGCCACATTATTATCAGGTGTAATGAAATGGGATATCCGCAATCCCGGTGAAACATTTGGTGATCGATTTGTTCTGGTTGCCGGACATACCAATCCGGTGGTCTATTCGACATTAGCAGTATTCAATGAAGCCTTGCGGAGAAAATATAATGAAACGGGTGATGTAAAATATGTCAATCCAATGGGAGATAAATTTACCCTATATTGGGAAGACCTGCTAACACTCCGGCGAAGAGGAGGCTTGCCTGGTCATGCTGAGATGGAAGGGAAAACTCTATTTTTCAAGTATAATACAGGTCCATCCGGGCATGGGGCTGCTCCTGCAGCCGGTCAGGCCTTTGCTCTCAAATACAGCGTTGCCTCTAATACGAGAGTGTTTGCAATGGAAGGGGAAGGTGGGCTTACTACCGGTGTTTCCCACGAAGCAAGAATTGCAGCCTACGGTTTGGGACTGGGTAATTTAATCTACGTTGTTGATTGGAATGATTACGGGATTGATGACCGTCCCTTCAGCGATATAAAAGCAGGGAGCCCAAAAGATTGGTTTGAACCCTACGGCTGGAAAGTCGCAGGAACAGAAAATGGTGAAGATTGGGAAAGTATTCTTACTGCATATGATGAATTATTTGAATCTGAAAATAAAAATCAACCCAAGGCATTATGGCTGAAAACCCGCAAGGGCAGGGGCTATGATAAATTTGATAATGCCAGTCACGGCGCCCCCCATAAACGGAATTCTAAAGAATTTTGGAATATAAAAAGTGAATTCGGCGAACGCTTTGGAGTACAATTTGAGCATCTGAATGCAGAAGCCTCCGAAGATTTTGAAATAAACAAAATACAAATGGCAGATACGCTTCAATCGGTCATGTCATTATTTGATTCTATGGATGGTTTAGCAGATTATTTGGCAGATAGACTGCTTGATATAGCAGATTCAATCCCGGAAAATAATTCTGTAAAAATGGGGTTTGAACAGAACCCTTTTGATGATGACACAATCTACGATTATAAAAACTATCCCACTAATTTATATCGTGAGCCGGGTGAAAAAGCACCCAACCGTGCTGCCTTTGGAAATTTTGGATCCTGGCTGAATTCCTATTGTCAAGAAAAGTATGGCAGGCCTCTGGCATTGGTCTGCTCAGCAGATTTAGCCGGATCTACCAATATTGCCGGATTTAGTAAAGGATGGAATAATAGTCCAGATTTTGGAATGTATCATCGTGAGAGAAATCCCAAAGGAACATTGCTTCCTCAGGGAATCACTGAATTTGCAAATGCCGGGCTTATGACAGGAATTAGTACTGTGAATTTTGCCAAAGACCCCTATAAAGAATTTAATGGTTATATCACTTCCTGCAGTACCTATGGGTCATTTTCGTATTTAAAGTATGGAGCCTATCGATTATTCAGTCAAATTGCGCAGGACTCCCAATTGAAAGTGGGAAAAACCATTTGGGTAGCAGGGCATTCAGGACCAGAAACTGCTGAAGATTTTAGAACACATTTTGGAATTTTTGCTCCTGGCGTAACTCAATTATTTCCCGAAGGTAAAATTCTCAACTTACACCCCTGGGAGTATAATGAAGTTCCAGTTATGCTTGGGGCAGCATTGGCTGAGGATGTGCCCATTATTGCATTACATTTAACCCGACCATCCATTGAAATACCCCATCGTAAAAACTTGGGAATGCCATCCCATTTTGAAGCCGCTAAAGGTGCTTACGTAATTAAAGATTATAATGATGACAGAGAAAAAGAAGGAGTAGTGTTGGTAAGAGGCACCTCTGTCATAAATGAATTATGTTCTATTCTTCCTCAAATTATTGCAGATGGATCCAATATAAAAATTGTAGCTGCGTTATCTTGGGGATTATTTCAATTACAGTCAGAGGAATATCGAAGTTCAGTTATGAAAGAGGATGAATGGTTGGATTGTATGGTAATTACCAACTCATCCATTGGAAATATGTCACATTGGGTACAGCATCCAATTGTGAAAGCGTACTCGTTATCCCCGGATTGGGATAATAGCTGGCGGTTTGGAGGCAATTTAGAAGAGGTAATTGACGAATCTCATTTATCAGCGCATTGGCAATTAGAAGCCATTCAAAAATTCAGCAGTGAAAGAAAATTACGCATAGATTCGTTGAAGAAATCTATACCAGAAACTATATTTGAAAAAATGGAGATAGGATGAAAACCGATTTCGCATCCCGCCTTACAAAACTCGGTACAGAAACAGCATTTGCAGTATCACAGGATGCAGCCGAATTTGCAGCTGAAGGGAATAAGGTATATCCCTTCCATTTGGGTGATATTAATATTCCTACACCAGGTAATATTATGGAAGCTGCAAATAGAGCGCTTCAAGATGGAAAAACGGGGTATAATCCATCGGTTGGTATTCCCCAATTACGGGATGCCCTTGCAGAAATAATTGGTTTTGAACGAGGTATTTCTTTAACTCGGGAAAATGTAGTTGTACAGCCCGGAGGCAAACCCGTTATATCCAAATTTATACAAGCTTTAATGAATCCCGGCGATGGTGTGCTCTACCCAAATCCGGGCTATCCAATTTATGAAAGCCAGATTAAGTTTCATGGTGGAATTCCGCTACCTTATGGTTATCTCCCAAAGCCCAATGGATTTAGTATTGATAGAGATAGAGTAGAGGAAATGATAGATTCCAATACCCGGTTATTAGTTTATAATAATTACCAAAACCCAATGGGAGGGGAATCTGACCAAGATGAAATGGATTGGATTGCCGACTTAGCTCTACGGCATGATTTATGGGTGCTCAGTGATGAGGCTTATTTCAATGTTCAGTATTCCGGAAAACCAAAAAGTATTGTATCCCTACCTGGAATGCAGGAGAGAACGGTCATTTTATATACCTTTTCTAAAACCTATGCCATGACCGGATGGAGACTTGGTGCGGCAATTGGCTCTGCAGATTTAATGAAAATATTTGCCAAATTGAGCGTGAATGATGAATCCTGTACCAATCATTTTATTCAATATGGAGGGGTAGAAGCCCTTACCGGAAATCAAGATGGCTCTCAAAACATTCTTGCCGAATTAAAAAAACGAAGAGATTTATTGTCTACTAAATTAAATGAGATTGATGGTATCAGTTTATTTACGCCGAATTCGACTTTTTATCTTTTCCCGGATATTACTGAATTATATCATCAGATTGGTGCTCAATCCTATGAAGATTTCCGTTGCAGAGTTTTACGGGAAACGGGTGTTTCATTTTGTACTCGTGAGCATTTTGGAACCCCCTTACCTAATGAAGACCGAAAATATATACGCTTTGCCTATTCGGGTATAACTATCCCGGAAATAGAAGAGAGTATGAATAAATTGCTGGATTACTTCAAAACGAGTAATAGTTTTTCACCAGCATAAATATATAAGCAATCGTTTCCCTCCCATTCCCGTTACTCCTTACTCCCCACATTTTGCTGGGCTTTGTCCCGCCATCGGTTTATGCACCTTTGGTGTGCGGGGCTTACTTCTTTCTCTCTTTATAAACAGCAAACAAAACCAAACTCACTGCCACTCCCGGATACATGGGGTCTAGTCCCCAAATATAGTTAGGGTAGCCCTCAATAGTTGGGTGGGTAATTCCATAAATATACCAGCAGATTGCAATTACAGGGGGAAGGAGCAGTAACGCAAGAGGGTTTCTGATTTTAATTTGATACAATCCGGTTATGAGGGGAATAAGTAGTGTCGGTACTACAAACGACCCCACCAGATACCAGATATCTACCGCATATTCAAAATAAAGAGCCAGGCAGATGGAAAATAGGGCAGTGACACCTAATCCCACACGGGTGAGTTGGATCATTTTCTCATCTGAAAGTTTTAATCCCAAAACGGTGGGTAAATCCCTGCCAATTGTATAAGCGGAAATGAATGTGAAGCTGTCAACCGTGGACATGACAATTGCAAAAAGTGAAACTAAAAACATCCCCTTGGCAAATGGGGGCAGGAGCAGAGATGCAAGGTCTAAATAAGGGCTCGTTTCTACAACCGGCAGTACGGCCAATGCATATAGACCGGACAGGACTGTCATGCAGTCAAATATCACCCAAAAACCCACAGAGATAAGTATTCCCCTTTGAACGGTTTTCAGAGATTGTCCGGCAAAACTGCGTTGGTAAAATCCTGGATCAATAAAAGTGATGAGGGCAATAAATCCCCAGACAAAGATGAATGTCCAGC
>DTTG01000239.1 GCA_012964845.1 Fidelibacterota bacterium | reverse complement strand
AAACTATTGGATGATTTTTCCATTAGTCATATCCGGAAAAGTAAAGCCTACACTTTATCCGGTGGGGAACGAAGGCGGACTGAAATAGCCAGGGCGCTTGTAATGGAGCCCAAATTTATTTTGCTGGATGAACCCTTTTCAGGTATTGACCCCATTGCAGTTGAGGATATTCAACAAATCATATTCGATTTAAAATCCAGGAATATTGGAGTTCTCATTACGGATCATAATGTGAGGGAAACCCTTACCATCACCGACCGTGCCTATCTTTTATATGAAGGAGATATTTTAAAATCAGGGTCTGCCCGGGAACTCACAGAGGATGAGGAAACAAGGCGGCTTTACTTAGGCAGCAAATTTAAAATGGATTTCACCGATGCCTAAAATTTCTCAAAACCTCTCCCTTAAGCAGCAGTTATCTCCTCAGCAAGTTCTTCAGGCAAGTCTGCTGCAGCTTAACCTGCCACTCCTGGAACAGCGCATTCTCCAAGAATTGGAAATAAATCCTGCATTGGAAATGATGGAATTACCCGACGAATTGGGAAATGATGAAATTTTAGAAGAAAAATTAGAAACTGAGGAAGAAATTGAATTTGATTGGGAAGAACTCCTGGGAGTAAACGACGATTATGAATACCCGAAAACCCAGGTGAAAAAGGATGAGGAACGTGAAATCCCCTTAGTCTCCCAGGAAACAATGTCCGAACAGGTATTGAAACAGGTTCAGGATTGTAATGTGGACAACAAAAGTCTTCGGATAGCAGAAGAGGTGTTGGGCAATCTGGATGAACAGGGTTACCTGACAATTGAACCCATGCTCATCTCAGACAGGATACATGTAGAAGAGCAGGAAGTTTTGGATGTGATGCATCTTATCCAGAGATTAGATCCCCCTGGATTGGCTTCTATCAATATACAGGATTGTCTTTTGGCACAGGCAGAAGTTCGAGATGAGAATAATGAAGCTATTATCATTCTTCGGGATTATTTTGATGATTTTGTAAATCACCGCTATGAAAAAATTATGGATGGTATTGGTTGCCCAAAAGATGTTCTGAATGAAGCTATGGAGTTTATCGCACGGTTAAATCCCAGTCCCCGGGATGATCAGGCATTGTTGAAACAGAATATAGTTGTTCCTGATTTAACTGTTGAGGATAGAGATGGCGAGTTTCATGTGGTTGTTCAGGATGGAACCTTACCGGAAATTCGCGTGAGTAAAGCCTATATCAATATGCTCAGTGATCATAAAGATGAAAAAGATGTACGGAGTTTTGTAAAAAAGAAATTGGAATCGGCAGCCTGGTTTGTAGATGCTGTCGAGCAACGGAAAAAGACAATTCAACGTGTAATGGAGTCAATCATTAAACGGCAGCCCAATTATTTTCATTCAGAAAATCGAAATCTGCAACCCATGATTTTAAAGGATATAGCCAATGATATTGAAATGGATATTTCCACGGTGAGTCGGGTTACCAATGGAAAATATGTTCAGCTTCCCTGGGAAATTAAAGAATTGAAGACCTTTTTTTCAGAGGGAATCAAGACGGAATCAGGAGAAGAAGTATCCAATACAGAGGTGAAAATCCGTCTAAAAGAAATAATTGATACTGAAGATAAACAGAATCCCATTGGAGATGAAGAATTGACTAATAGATTGAACGATGAAGGCTATAAAATTGCCCGCCGTACCATAACTAAATATAGGGAACAGTTGAAGTTTCCAACCGCAAGATTAAGGAGAAAAATATAATATTATGGAAGCATTGAAGATAAGAAGTACTACTATTCTTGGAGTTCGCGTAGGCAGAAAAATTGCCTTGGGGGGAGATGGCCAGGTTACTATGGGAGATATGCAGATGAAGTCCAAGGCAGTTAAAGTGAGGAGTTTCTGCGATGGGAAAGTATTGGCAGGATTTGCCGGTGCCGTTGCCGATGCCATGGCTCTTTTCGAAAAATTTGAGGGAAAGTTGACAGAGGTTAATGGAAATCTTCAAAAAGCTGTGGTAGAAATGGCAAAAGAATGGCGAACGGATAAAATATTGAAAGATCTGGATGCGCTATTAGCAATTATGGATCATAAATCAGCATATCTATTATCTGGTTCTGGAGATGTTATTGAACCTGATGACTTGGTAATTTCCATTGGCAGTGGTTCCGGGTATGCAGTTGCCTCAGCTCGATCCTACCTTGATGCTGGTGAGAAAGATCCAGCAATAATTGTAAAGAAAGCATTAAAAATCACAGCTGATCTATGTATTTACACAAACGATAACATCACTATTTTAAAAGCATGAAAGAATTGACACCCAGAAAAATTGTAAAGGAGTTGGATAAATATATTGTTGGCCAGACCCAGGCGAAAAAATCAGTTGCCATCGCCCTCAGGAACAGGTGGCGTCGTCAACAGGTTGAAAAACCCTTACGGGATGAAATAAGTCCCAATAATATTATTCTCATTGGCTCAACAGGTGTGGGAAAGACAGAAATATCCAGACGATTGGCAACTCTGGTGAATGCCCCCTTTGTAAAGGTGGAGGCTTCAAAGTTTACAGAAGTTGGATATGTGGGCAGGGATGTAGAATCCATGGTACGGGATTTAGTAGAAGTTTCTGTTAAACAGGTGAAAAATGAGAAAGAGAAGACCGTATTGGGCCAAGCCCGTACAAATGCAGATGAAAGGATATTAGATTGTCTGTTTCCCAAGGGTGATATATCCTCTATGTCAGAAGAAGCCCTGAAACGTCATGATCGAACCCGGACAAAACTCCGAAAAAAATTGAAGGGTGGGGAGTATGAAGGTAGAGTGATCAAAATAAACATTAAAGCATCTCCCATGCCTTTTATGCAGGTTATGGGTCCTATAGGAATGGATGATATGACTGGTAATATCCAGGATATGTTATCCAATGTATTGCCTCGGAAGGATAAAACGCAGCGGTTAAATGTTGAAGATGCACGGGAAGTATTTATTAATGAGGAAGCGGAAAAATTGATCGATATGGATGATGTTATTAAATTAGCATTAAATCGTTCAGAACAGAATGGTATTATATTCCTGGATGAAATAGATAAAATTGCCGGAAGTGATAGTTCTGGTGGTCCGGATGTTTCCCGGGAAGGTGTGCAGAGAGATATTCTACCAATTATAGAGGGTTGTACAGTAAGTACAAAATATGGTCAGGTTAAAACAGACCATGTGCTATTTATTGCTGCTGGAGCATTTCATGTAAGTAAGCCCTCTGACCTCATCCCAGAGCTGCAGGGAAGGTTTCCTATTCGGGTTGAAATGAATAATCTCACTAAAGCTGATTTTGTAAAAATTCTTACTAAACCCAAAAACGCCCTCATTATTCAATATATTGCTCTGTTAAATTCAGAAGGAGTTGAATTAAAGTTTTTAAAAGATGCTATTCAGGAAATTGCCGCCATTGCAACTGAATTGAATGATAAAATGGAAAATATAGGAGCCAGGAGATTGCATACTGTAATGACCAGTCTGTTGGAGGATATCCTGTTCCAACTTCCTGATAAAAAAATTACCCATGTTAAATTAGATAAAGCCATGGTGAACGAAAAACTATCAACTATTTCCGAAGATGAAGATTTAAGACGGTATATATTGTAGGAATGAAAATGAAAAGAGATTTTTTACATATTACAGATTTTACAACAGAAGAAATTTGGGAAACCTTAGAACTGGCGCGATGGATAAAAAATAAGTTTTATCTACGGAAAGAGTACCATCCATTTAAGGATCGAACCATGGCGATGATATTTGCAAAACCCTCCGCCCGCACACGGGTATCATTTGAAACCGGATTTTTCCGCCTGGGAGGGCATGCTCTCTTTTTAGGCCCCAATGATATTGGAATCGGAAAACGAGAATCAATTGGCGATATAGCCCGGGTACTCAGTAAATATAATGATATGATAATGGCGCGGCTTTTTAATCATGAGCATATAATTGAGCTGGCGGAATATGCAGATGTTCCGGTTGTGAATGGACTTACTGATTTTAATCACCCCTGCCAGATTATGGCTGATATTCTTACCATTTTAGAGCATCGTGGTAATTTGGATGATTTAAAAATTACCTATGTGGGGGATGGGAATAATATCGTTCATTCCTGGTTAGCTTTAGCAATGCGGATACCCATGCAGTTTACAATTGCCTGCCCGGAGGGATATGATCCGGATATGGATATGGTGACTACTGCCCAAAAAGAGAAATTATCTGAAATTGAAGTATCCCATGACCCTTTTGATGCTGTGAAGAATGCAGATATCATTTATACGGATGTATGGGCTTCCATGGGACAGAAAGAGGAAGCGGAAAAAAGACGCCGGGATTTTTCAAATTTCCAGGTAAACGAAAAACTTATTTCTGCTACTGGTAAGGATACCCTGTTTATGCATTGTTTGCCAGCTGAAAGAGGGGTTGAAGTCACAGATGGAGTCTGTGATGCAGATTATTCTATTATTTTTGATGAAGCTGAAAACCGAATGTTTGCCCAGAATGCAATCATGGTAAAATTACTCAAAGAGAGTAATAGGTAGCTGAATTTACATATTGATTAGATAAAACCCCTCCACAAGACTTCTTCTGAGTATTTTATCGTAATTAGGATAAATAGCTTAAAAATCAAATAATGAGCTAAATTTGCCTGATTTCAGGGAAAACAAGTGGTGAAATTTAATTAGGATTCCCTAATTTTGTGGCATAGGTCACATAAAATATATATCAATCCGGGTTACTTTTCTCTATGATATACCGGAAAAATGGGTATAATAATTGTGATTAGGAGAAAAATATCCTTGATATATAGGGAAAATAGTTTTATTTTTAACCTACCCTTTAGAGTAGTTCTCTTTATGATTAGAGGGGAAATTATAGGGCGCAACAATA
>DTTG01000238.1 GCA_012964845.1 Fidelibacterota bacterium | reverse complement strand
CTCCCCCAAGAGCTCATATCGACGGGGAGGTTTGGCACCTCGATGTCGGCTCGTCGCATCCTGGGGCTGGAGAAGGTCCCAAGGGTTGGGCTGTTCGCCCATTAAAGTGGCACGCGAGCTGGGTTTAGAACGTCGTGAGACAGTTCGGTCCCTATCCTCTATGGTCGTAGGAAATTTGAGGGAATCTGCTTCTAGTACGAGAGGACCGAAGTGGACGAACCTCTAGTGTACCTGTTGTCGCATCAGCGGCATTGCAGGGTAGCTACGTTCGGCAGGGATAAGCGCTGAAAGCATATAAGCGCGAAACCCATCCCAAGATAAGATTTCCCTTCCCACCTCGGTGGGACTGAAGACTTCCAGTAGAATACTGGTTTGATAGGTCACAGATGTAAGTGCAGTAATGTACTCAGTCGAGTGATACTAATTAGTCGTGAGACTTAATCAATTTTTATTTTTCCGATAGACGATATTACAGTCTGTTTATAAACTCACAAATCTTTTCCGGTGACAATGGCATAGAGGTCACACCCGATCCCATTCCGAACTCGGAAGTTAAGCTCTATAGCGCCGATGGTACTGCACGGGAGACCAGTGTGGAAGAGTAGGACGTTGCCGGTCTTTTTAAAAGCCCCTGACGAAAGTTGGGGGCTTTTTCATTTTAATAACCAATTATATAATTGCTTTATTAAAACATCTAAATCTCTTTGTCAACCTTGGGAAATCTGCCTAATTTTTATCCAAGCTAGTAACTATCAAATTCTATTTTATCATGGGTATCCATCGGATCAAATCTTTTCTGTATATCATCCTTCTTGCATGGGGTCTTCCTGCCGAATGTACCTGCTGTTTAACAGAACAATATTTTAACGAAAATATATTAAGCTATCCATTTAGTTTTTTTGATGCAGGCGCTTCTGTACTTCAACCAGTATTGTATCAATATGAAATTAATACGGAGAGCTGCGCTTCCAATCTTCTATCCATCGAGGTTGAATATAAAATATTTTCCCCTGAAATTGGCATTAGCTCCTATGAGACTTTTTATACAGGAAATATTATATTAAATGATGCAATCCCCTTAAAGTATTTTACGAATAATGAAATTCAATCTGCATCCGGACCAAGCATAAAGGGGAATGCTAAATTGGAATCTCTTATTTCGTATGTAAGTCAATCGGGGAAAATGCCAAATGGAAAATACTTAATCCACTTCACCTTAAATAGTAGTGACGAACCAATATTTATCGTTCCTCCAAAAATAATTGAAGTTCAATCTCCAGTAACCTTAGAATTATTATCACCGGGTGGCACATTATCAGAATTATCTAACGCATATACGTTTAGCACAGTACCATTATTCACCTGGTTTTCAGATTACTGCCCTTCGTGTGAATATGCCATCAGAGTTTGTGAATACAATCAAAATGAGCATGAATCTTTAGAAGATGCCTTAGTGGGGTGGTCTCTCGTACCCATGGATCAGTCACAAGATTATCATTCCCTGGGGTGGAATGCACACTCATTTCAATATCCGTCTGTTGGTCATGTTGATTTGGAAGTGGGAAAATATTACCTTTGGCAAGTCCGCCGTTCGTTCAGTACTGCACTGGATGTTAATCATGATTATAGTGGTATTAATGTGTTTGAGGTGCGATCACCTGATAAATTGCAGCTTGATTATTCTGACCCATATTTAGCAGTTATTGAATCCATAATTGGAACTGACCAATTTTATTTGCTGTTTAGTCCCGGCGGTGATTTAGAACGATTTACCACTGATGGTGATGCAATCTGGATAAATGATGATGAAATTAATATTGAAGCATTGCACTCCATATTATCTGAGATAAAAGCAGGAAATGCTACCTTGGAAAGCGTGCGCATTAAATGAATAAACTTATTCCAATCATTATCATTCTTCATCTAATATTGGCGAACGAACCAATAGCGGTTGTTTCTAAAATCAGGGGCAATGTCCAACACAAATTGATGGACGATAATAAATATAAATCCAAAACCCGGGTGAATTCGCCCATTTTTTCAGAAACTCAAATTCGAACTGGTGATAAAGCATTTTCAAAAGTTGTATTTTTAGATGATGGAACCTACATTTCAATCTATTCTGGGAGTGAAATTATAATAAAAGGTAAAATCGACAAACGGATGATCTCCAAACAGATTGAATTAATTACGGGTATAATCTCCGTAAATGTGGCAAATCAGTTACTGGGAGAATTCAAACTAGTGACCCCTAATTCTGAGCTTACCTGCACTGAATGTGGGTTTTGGATATTATCAAATCCATTAACAGGTGACGAATTTATAAAAGAAAGCGGTAATATTTCTATTTGGAATCCATCCTTGAATAGAAAGTCAGAATTAGTCTCGGATACGACACTTATTTCACTAATAAATGAAGAATTTCAAAATTTTGAAACATCCGTTACAGATTTAAAATACTTAGAGTCGCTTATGTTGGAAGTTGATGAGCGTGTTCTTCAATATAAAAAAGATGATAAGGAAGAGTTAACTTCAGAAAAATCCACTAATGTTGTGGTGATAAAGTTAAAAAACGCCTCCAATGTGGAACGGAAAATAGTCTTGACTTACACTCAATAATTTTTATTGTACTTTTTGAAAAAATATTTAATTCTATATCTATTACTTTTTTCCACTGTAGTTGGAAATATTATTATTCATGAAAAAATACTGTCAGTACCTTATGGAATTTCTGTTCCTGTTAAGGCATTCTTAAATGTAGATGAAACTGATGTTCATCGTTTTTCCTTATTATACCGACCAACAGGAAACATAGAATTTATCGAAACACCTCTTATTCAAATGGGAAAATTTATGTATTTGGCAGAAATTCCAGGTGATTTTGTAAAGAGAGATATTTTAGAATATTATCTGCTCTTGGAAATGTCAAATCAAACTAGGGAATATTTTCCATCAATTAATGCCCGAACTAACCCCATTCGTATTCAAATTGATATCCCAGACCATGGACAATTATTAGAAAATAATCAATCTGAAGATATCCGTGATTTTGATATTGAAGGATTAACGCCTGAAGTAGTAATAATCAGTCCAAAACCCGGGGAGAGGGTATTACGTCAGGATTTATTTATTGCTTTATCATACTTCCCTGTAAAGAATGTTGATCCTGAACGGGTGAGGGTGTATTTGGATGATAAGGATGTGAGTGAAAAAGCCCAAATTGATTCGTCATATTTATCTATTCCCAGCAATGCCATTACACCGGGATTACACACTGTCCGTGTGAACATATCCAACATATATGGTCAAAAATTTAACGATTTTAGCTGGAGTTTTACGGTGGTTCCGGGTAAAGTGGTTGGTTTTGGAACCATTAAAAAACAGTCCAGTAGAATATGGGCAAATTATACAGGCGGCAAGGTGAATCAGGCTAACATAGATATTGGAGAATTAAATTTTAGTTACAATGTTGATTTAGATTGGTTACAGATGGATGTGATGTACTCAAAATCCAGCCTTGAAAATAAATATGCTCAACCAATGGATCGATATTATTTAAAGTTTAAAAATGATTTTATGAAATTAAAATTGGGAGATTCATACCCGAATATTGATGAATATGGTTGGAATGGTAAACATGTCAGAGGAATCAATTTCATTTTTAACAAAGGTCCATTTTACCTGAATATTGTAAATGGAAAAACCAATCGAGCCGTACAGGGGAACCCTACCAATAATGCCATGATTATTTCAAATATTGATTCCACCTTAGATGACTGGACGATTGGAGTGAGTCGTGATAATTATACATTTCAACAGGATGTGACCGCTGCAAAACTAAAATTGAAATTTGGAGAAAAAGTATTATGGGATTTGAATTATATTAAAGTGCAGGATAATATTACTACCGTTTCAAGAGAAATTTCTAATGCTGTGATGACCATACCCGATAGCTTGGTATCAAGAATAAATCCTGATATAACCCTGGATGATTATTTTATTAATACGGGAAATAATTATACCATCAGATTCGACAGCCTAATGAATAATTATCAAACTATATTTAATAATGTTGATAACGTGATCTTTCCAAACAAAAATTGGGTGGGGGAAAAACCTAAAGGGAATTATATACTTGGCTCGAATATCCAATTTGGGTTTGATGATTCAAGAATATTAATAAAAAGTGGATTTTCACTGAGTCTATTAAACCAAAATAAATGGAATAATATTGAGGATATAAGCGAATTAGATAGTCTTAGTTATGATGTGCCTAATGATGGGCAATTCTTCGAATATATAAATTTGGATACCAGTTTAGATATTTCTCAGTATGAATCATATTTTAATTTTAGTGAAAATGGACAACCTTTAATTCCCTTTCTTTTAAAAAATGACACTTTAACGGTAACAAAGTTTTTGAATTTATCATCATTAAGTCGCTATAGTAAATTACAATTACGATATTTAGGACATCGAATTGAATTGGGTAAAAAACGACACGGGCCAGATTATTACTCCATTTTAAATCCATTTATCAGAACAAATTACCAGGAAAATTATATTTCCGATGGAGTAAATTTGTTTCAGAATAAATTATTATTGTATTACAAAAAGAGTAGAATAAAGGAGGGGCTTTATGGTGAACAAGCATCTCCCATTGAGACAAAGAAGAATTTGTTCAACATATCCTTGTATCCGGGGGCAGGATTACCCACATTCAATTTTGGATTTTTATCATCTCATCGATCAAATGAAATAAATAAAATTAATATTATTTCCGATTCAGTTTTTGTTATTACAGATGGAATTGTGTCCGATACCGTGATTACGGATACACTTGATATTCGAATAGATATTGCATTCAAGCAGTTTAATATTACCATGACTAATCAATTTCATTTATGGGGGGACCAAATTGTAAGTGTGAATTTATTGC
>DTTG01000237.1:2125-4996 GCA_012964845.1 Fidelibacterota bacterium | reverse complement strand
GTTAAATCTTTTGAATTTATAAATATCTCAATTGGACGTATCACATCAAAATCATTGACATAGCTTAGCGTTATGAAAACAGAATTTTTCACAAATGCAGACTTCAATTTATACACCTTTGCATCCACAACTTCAGGCCTATGGGTACCTTGCATAATATTTTGGGCTGGTTTTACCCCTACTTTATTTTCACTACTAGTTTTCTTCTTTTTGGAGATTTCTTCAATCTTTGTGCTGGCTCCAATTTTAATCATGTTTCTATTTCCTCAAATTCTGTGTTTGTTAATACTTCCTCTATTGCCACATCACTATTTTTCATATAATGATAAACCGTCGTTAGGGTACCATCTGGCAATTTAATTATTTCTTCTCCATTTGCAGTAATAATCTCATCTCCATCAACTGAAATTTTGAACTCATTTTCTTTAATTTTCTGAAATTCTGTAAGTTCGGTTTCTGTACTAAGAATTGGAAATCGGCTTCCGTCTCGATAGATAGTAACTCCTTTCAAATCTTTTTTCCAGGCTTTAAGATATATATCCGATATGACTTCCGGCTGTACATCTTCCGGAAGATTAATAGTTGACGATATGCTGTGATCAATATAGCGTTGAATTAACCCCTGAATTTCCACCCGCTTATCCGGTTTAATATGATGTGCCGTCCGCAAAAAGTAATCCGGCAGGATATCTTCAATTTTATCGGCAGCCTCCAGCTCTTCTCTCAAATCCATTTTATCTATATATGCCTGTACTGTGGAATGAAAAACCTTATAAAATTCATTCTTTTTGAATGATTCTGTTCGTCGTGTATAATAGAGAGCGAAAATTGGTTCCACTCCTCCTGAAACCCCGATGTAATTTTTTCCTCCTACTTGAATTCCTTTAATTATATTGGATATAGATCCAGTAGGTGCAATTGACATGATGGCAATATTTCGAATACCATTCTCACGGATAAGGGATTGTGTTTCCTTACTAAGTGCTGCCTCAATAAATGGACACTTCATATATTCTTCTTCTGAATAAATGGGAGATGCTCCTTTTTCCCCTGCAAGAGATGCTGACGCCTGAAAGGCCGCATTGGTTATAAATTCCATAGCTTGTGTTATGATGGCTATCCCTTCTTTACTATCATAGCCTAATCCCAATTGGTTCAACATATCTGCTATCCCCATTATCCCTAAACCGAGACGACGAGTTTCCCGGGCTGCCACTTTCTGTTTTTCGAGGGCATTTAAATCTTCATTCCAAGTGACAACATTATCAAGAAACCGAATAAGGATCGCCGTTGATTCTGCCAATTTATCCCAGTTTATTTTTGCATTGGCTTCATAGCCATTTTCAATAAAACAGGATAAATTTAATGAGCCTAAATTGCAGGCACCACCATCTTCGAGAGGAACTTCAGCACAGGGGTTTGTACAGATAATTGGTTTCCCTACATAATTCGAAGGCGAATATTTACTCATTGTGCTCCAGAAAATCAAACCCGGTTCGGCTGTTTTGTAATTACCTTCAATGAACTGGTCCCAAATATCCCGGGCTTTAACCATTCTCCGGATTTCTCCTGTTTGTTCGCTGCTGAAATACAACATGAAATCACCTGCCTGGCGAATCGCTAAATCATACTCTTCATTATTTAATTCAATAGAAATATCTCCATAGACATCCCTATTCATTTTATCACTGAATTTTGATTTCGTAATGCTGACATTATACTTCTGTTCCAACCAATTTTTCATTCGGGCAAATGTGGAAAAGCTGTCCATCAATGCATAATTGCTGATATCCTTTGAAGGAATATTAATTGAATAGTGAATATTGTCAATATCCTGCGGTGCATTATTGAGAATGTTGTTTTTCTTTTTCTGATAAACCAGATATTCACCTTGAAGATATTCCCGCTGTTCATCTACTGCCTGCATGAATTCATCACTTGCTTTTACAGAGATATTGGCAAAACGTACCTGGGTGTTTTCCATAACCTGTTTTTTAATGGTTTCCAGCTCTTGATTATCAAACCGGCCAGACCAATTACATTGATCTACGATTTGGTTGGTTACCCAATTGGGAACTTTTTTAACTTTTAGAAAATGCTCAATATCGGGATGTTTTACATCAATGGTAAGCATTAAAGCTCCTCTACGGCCACTCTGCCCTATTAAACCCGTGGTAAGAGAGTAAAGCTCCATGAATGAAACTGCACCAGTTGAACTGTCTGCCGCATTATGTACTATGGAATCTTTTGGTCTGAGAGATGATATATCAACTCCAATACCACCACCATAAGAATATGTTCGGGCACATTCGAAGGCAGCCTTATATATGGAGTCAATTTCATCTCTTTGAATTTTTGTTACAAAACAATTGGCTAAGGTTTTAAGACGGTAAAGATCACCTGCTCCTGCCAGTACTCTTCCACCGGGAATGAATCTACCTTCAAATAATTCTTCATAAAATTTGGTTGCCCATTTTTTCTGTTTTGCTTTGGTGCCTTCCACAGTGGCAAGAAATGAACTCAACCTCTTAAAAACATCTTCAGGGGTACTTTCAATTAAATCAGAATTTAAATCTTTAATAAAATATTTTTTCTTATACAGATTTTGCGCTAATACATTATCACCCAGATAATTATCATGAACAGGAATTTCATTTTTTTCTTGTAATTCCGTTAATTGTCTATATAGATCTCGATATGTTTTTACTCTGGTTTTTCCGATGATATTCACCGTTTTACCCTGATGCCTAAACATATCTTCAAAATGTCTATTTGACATAAACTTTCCCTAACAAATAAGTTGTTTTTTATTGCTATTTTATTGGATATAAGTTCAATATCTCTCTTATATCCCTATTTGGGTTATCTCCT
>DTTG01000237.1:0-2025 GCA_012964845.1 Fidelibacterota bacterium | reverse complement strand
ACCTTGTTTCACATGTATTAAAAAACGGTACAATAAAAACCAACCGTACCGGGACTGATACCCTTATGGTTTTCGGGTATCATTATAAGGTAAATCTACAAAATGGATTTCCACTCATCACCACAAAAAAAGTGTATTTCAATTCTGTAATCCGAGAATTGCTCTGGTATTTATCCGGAGAAACACATATTCGGAATTTAAGACAGCATACCAAAATCTGGGATGCCTGGACATCCAAAGAAAAAAACTGGGAAGTGGGTAAAATGTACGGATATCAGTGGGTGAATTGGGACAGCTATGAAAAACAACCAGAAAATGGAGAAATCCATCATAGGCATATAAACCAAATACAAAACGTTATTGAACTCATCCAAACCAATCCCAACTCCCGAAGGATGGTAGTCAGTGCCTGGAATCCTGCTGTATTGGATGAAATTGCTCTTCCAAGCTGCCATGCATTTTTTATCTTCAATGTCACAAATGGAAAACTTAATTGTCATCTTACTCAGAGAAGTGGAGATATCGCTCTGGGCATCCCCTTTAATCTGGCTTGTTATGCTGCTCTTACTCAAATGATTGCCAAAGAAACTGGGTTGGAGCTTGGAGAATTTTCCCACTACATCAATGATGCCCATATTTATGTGGATCATGTTGAAGGCCTGGAAGAACAACTTACCCGGGAGCCATTACCATTACCGTCTCTTGAAATTTCAGATAAACCATTTTGGGACTTGAGGTTTGATGATTTTATACTTAAAAATTACGAACATCATCCGGTTATTAAATTTCCGGTAGCTGTGTAATTATGAAAATCCATCTTATTTGGGCACAGGATCAAAATGGCGGTATAGGCAAGGATGGGAAACTTCCCTGGAATATTTCTGAGGACCTTAAAAATTTTAAAAAGCTCACCTTAAACTCTACAATTTTAATGGGAAGACATACATGGGAATCCCTCCCAATCAAACCCTTGCCAAATAGAAAAAATATTGTTTTAAGCAGCCAAAATATGCCTGAAGTTGAGTCTTATTCTTCAGTGGAGGAATGTGTTGAAAAATTAGATGCTCAGGGAACGTCAACTCTTTTTGTTATTGGAGGTTCAAAAGTATATCGAAATTTCATTCACCGGGCTGATGAACTTCATATAACTTTCGTTGATAAAAATACCGTGGGGATCGATACTTATTTTCCTGTAACCTTGCTGAAAATTAAGGAAGAATTCGAGAAAATCAGCAAAGTAGATTTAGGGAAAGAAGCCGTCTATACCCATTGGATCAGAAAGTAATTGGGGTAAAACGAAAGGTTAGAAATCCAAACCAATTGTGAGGTACCAATTTCTATCAGAAATAGTGCCCTTATGAGGATTATACTGCCATGCATAATCAAGTTGCCATGGCATGCCAAGAAAGATAAATCGGGGACCAAAACCGTAAGACATAAGCCAGCCGGTATTGCTATTATTCTGCCAATTTGAGTTGTCCCAAAATTCGGGATAATCAGAATCCCATGTTACCCCAAAGTCAGTAAATATTACACCGTTAATCTGCCCTAAATATTTTATTGCCGGGAAATAATAGATTAAAAAAGGAAGTCGTAATTCTAAATTTGCAAGAAATACATTTTGACCAAATTTATTTGAAATTTGTACGCCTCTAAGCGGCATTACATATTCTGAAAAATATAATTCCTCAATACTGGGTGCATACTCTTGCCCTCCGTAAAACCTATCACTATATCTATCGGATGAAAAAAGCCAAGGTACCCCTCCCAACTGAAATTTTTGGGCATCAGTTCCCCAATTGGTCCCAGCAAAAAATCGACTCGCAAGACTAACACCATTAAATAGACGAAAATACTTTCTTCCATCCATAGTTGCCGAATGAAATGTCAATGATTTCTCATTTATACCCGGACTGGTTCTATATTTCAGGAAATAACGAAATCCTTCAACAGGATGGGTATAGGACCAAAGTGCATTATCCCAAGTATATTTTATGGATGGAATAAGTGTAGTAAATGAACTAA
>DTTG01000236.1 GCA_012964845.1 Fidelibacterota bacterium | reverse complement strand
ATCAAAAATACAATCGTAGGATTTGATGAAATATTTAATTTAGCTCAGACGGAAGAATTAGAACTGTAAAGCTAAATGTGCGGTCGTAAAACACTCACAAAAGGGAAAATTGAAATAATCCAGGAAATGTTGGTTGATGACTGGAATGACGACTGGATTCCAAGCTATAACATAGCTCCCACTCAAAATACTCCCATTTTAATACATAATGAAAAGCGGATAATCAAGACCATGCGCTGGGGTTTGGTTCCATCGTGGGCGAAAGATCTTAAAATGGGAAGTCGATTAATAAATGCCCGTTTAGAAACCCTCCCTGAAAAACCATCTTTCCGAAATTTACTTACAAGCAATAGATGCGTTGTCATTACGGATGGCTATTATGAATGGATGCAGACTGGTGATGGAAAAATACCCTATTATATTCGCCATCCTCAAAAGAATATCCTGCCCATGGCTGGACTTTGGGATAAATGGATTGATGAAAATAATAAAGAGTATCATACTTATACCGTTATCACCACTGAACCTGCTCAGCCTATAGCTCATATACATAACCGAATGCCGGTAATTTTAAATTTTGATGAAATAGATGAGTGGACCAATACAAATATTCCATGCGATGAAGCCTTAAATAAATTAGCATCTTTTTCCAATCCACTGGAATTTTATCCTGTTTCCAATTTTGTTAATTCACCAAGAAATAACAGTGAAATTTGTATTCAACCAATCATCCAGGAGACCTTATGAATTCATTCCACAAAGAACTTTGGTTTGACATTCCATCTCGAATGGAATTTATTAATATAACCCATGAAGTGCAGGAAGTACTTTATGAAAGTGAAATCCACGAGGGGCTATGTCTGGTAAATGCCATGCATATTACTGCTTCAGTATTTATTAATGATGATGAATCGGGACTGCATCGGGATTACAAAAAATGGCTGGAAGAATTAGCACCTCATGAACCACTATCGCGATATGATCATAACTTAACTGGTGAAGATAATGGGGATGCACACCATAAACGTCAGATTATGGGCAGAGAAGTTGTTATTGCTATTACCAAGGGTGAGCTACACTTTGGTCCATGGGAACAGATATTTTATGGAGAATTTGATGGAGGAAGAAGAAAAAGGGTACTGGTCAAAATTATTGGAGAATAGCCAATAATTAAAAATAAATAGTAAAATATTATTAATAAAATAGAAGATCATCATGGCAAAACAAAAAAGCATAGACTATATCTTGGGAATGATCTCCGAGGTTTCACTTATGATTGCTCCATGGGGAGCAGGCAATGCCATTCAGGAAGTATAAAAGTTCTCAACCAAAGCTGGGAACCCGTATATATGGATATTGTAGACTAGTATATTTATGACTGATTTTAATACTCAGCAACTCTCTGCTGTAGAGTATCCACCGGAACCTCTATTAATATTAGCCGGTGCCGGTACAGGAAAAACCACTACAATAGTGGGACGAATGGCATATCTTATTCAACAACGAAAAGTTAATCCCGAATCTATTCTTGCCCTTACCTTTACCAATGATGCAGCAAACCATCTTAAGCAAAAACTTATTAAAGAGATTGGTGAAATAGGGGGAGAAATTCAGGCTTGCACCTTCCATTCTTTTGCTCAGGAACAGACAAATGCTTATTTTTCAGAATTAGGCTACTCTGAAGCACCCAATATAATGAATCGGGGTGACATATACTTTTTATTGCGTCAACGGTTCGATGAACTAAAGCAATTGCGCAGTATATTATTTCGCAGAAACCCTATACAGGCTATTCAGTGTTTTCAAAAAGTATTTGATGCTTTTAGGCAGAATCTTTTAAGTGAAAGGGAGTTGGCTTCATTAAAAAATAACGAATTGGAAAGAATAAAGTCGATTTCAGATAAAAAGGAGATTGAGAAAATATTTCAATTGGCAGACATGGTAGATATCTATCCACTGTATCAAAAATGGAAAAAAGATGCCAACTGGATTGATTATGGAGACTTAATAACGAATCTATGGAATTTAATCGAAACAAATAATGATGTGCTCACAGAATTACAGAATCAATTTAAACATATTATTGTAGATGAATTTCAAGATAACAATTATGCCTTGAGCCGAATTATTGAAAAAATTGCTTTACCGGAAAATAGTATTACGGTTGTAGGAGATGATGACCAATGTATTTATGCTTTTCGTCAGGCTAATATTCAAAATGTTCATCAATTTAAGGAACGCTATTTCAATAAAAGTAAAGAACCGGTTCCACTTATGCAGAATTACCGTTCCAACCAGCCCATTCTAAATTTTGCAAATAGTGTGATTGCAGAAAATAGCGGTCGAATGTCAAAGGGTATTTTGAAAAGTGATGTTGATTCTGACAAGATTCCTGTTTTGCAAATTGGGTCCGTAGATGAACAACTCATGCAATTGAAAGAAGATGTAGAGCAATTATTGAATAAGGGTGAATATGCCGGTAATATAGCCATTTTACTGCGAACCCATACCAAATGCCGACAAGTATCATCATTTCTTCAAAAAAACGGAATTAACACCTATTATCATTCTGAAAAATTATTTAACCAAACTATTATAAAAGACCTCATAGCAATGCTGCATATTTATGGGAAGACTGAAAAAGTAGATCATAGTTTTCTCAGAATATTAATGAAGAAATATCCCCAATTTGATTTGACAGAATTTCTAAATGAATATAAAGAAAATAAAAATAATCTGACCTTTCTGGAATATGCCCTGAAATCAAATAGTGAATTAAAGAGATTGGCAAAAGAAGTAATCACTCCTATTTACAATATAAAAGAAAAGGGTGTTGTTGAGTTGGTTTGGAGTCTCGTTAAAATTGGCAGATTTTATAGAAATAATGAAGGTATTGACAGTTTAGAAAAAAAGATGACTTGGCAAAGTTTAAATCAATTCAGGGAATTGGTACAACTTTATTCTCAAAATTATAATCCGGATGATCTGCAAAATTTCATTGATTTTATAGATATACAATGGGAAGTTAACGATGAGGCATTAGAGCCTATTAAAGAGCTCACTAAATTGCCAGCTGTGAGAATAATGACGGTGCACGGCGCGAAGGGAATGGAATTTAAACATGTATTTATCCCATTTTTAAGATCAGGCAGTTTTCCGCTAAGCTTTAGAGGCATGTCATTGGTTGATAGATTGCCAGTATCCTGGCAGCGATGGGAAGTGGGGGATAGAGAAGAAAAAGAACTGCATTATGAAGAAGAGCGGCGGCTATTTTATGTAGCAATTACACGTGCAATGGAAACACTCACCCTTTTTGCACCGGAAAAGAGTCAGTCTCCATTTATAAAAAATATAAGTGATCAATTAGTAAAAAAGGAGAATATTATGCTTGAATCAAAAGAGGTCTCTCAATATGAGGAATTGATTGGGAATTACCAATCCCGTATTCAATCAGAAATTAATTTAGGGCATTTTGACACTGCAAATAATTTGCTGAATGCAATTGAGAACATTTCCATTCTTAAAAAAGGAGATGAACCAAATTGGGGTAAAAATCCATATAAAGATGAAATATTACAATTATTATCGCATAATGAATCCCAAGAAAGTGATTCAAATCCAAATCTATCCGCAACCAGTATTCAGACCTATAATCAATGTCCCTTAAAATATAAATACCGTTATATTGACGGCATTCCTGGCGCTCCAGAAAAGCCATATTTTCAATTGGGAAAGGTGATTCATAAAGTATTGGAAATATTTCACGAAGAAAATTATTCATCCTATGAAGATTTAATTACCCTATTAGATTCCAATTGGCAAGAGGGCGGATATAAATATGAGCAGGAAAAGGAGCAAAATAGGCAAGATGCCGAGGGTATGCTCAAAAATTATTGGGATTATATTCAACTGCATCCGGTGAATACCTTATACACAGAACATTGGTTTAGTTTTGAAACCGATTATGCTACACTCTCTGGGAAATGTGACCGTATAGATCTGGATGAAAATGGGAATTTATCCATTGTGGATTATAAAACATCTAAAACACCCAAAACGGAACGGCAGCTGAAAAAAGATATTCAGTTGGGTATTTATGCTCTATTCACATCCTTAAACGGAGTTGAAACCTCCCATAAGAAAAACATAAAGAAAATACCTGAAAAGCTCTCAATGATGTTTGTACGAGAGGAAGTGCCGGAAGTTGCAGTTGAGCTCACTCATGATGACTTGGATGTCATAGAGGAAAATATAAGAGCAACCTCAAATGGTATTAAAAAAAATAATTTCATCCCCTGTAAAGGTATGCATTGTGATTATTGTGATTATAAAGAGTTGTTATGTCCCTTGTTTGGCTAGAATGTTTGGGGAGTTGTAGTAAAAAACTATAATAAGCCACCTACGCAAACAAAACAGCCACACATTAAGGAGGAGGATGAATGTATGGCTGCTCTAGGGTCGTATATCTTGTTCTATATTATCTACTCACTAATAAGAGTAATGTTCCCAAATAAAACAACATTCTGTGACCTATAACACACTATTTCATACCCTCAAATAAGGACTTTAATAACAGGAAGAAAGTGCCGTAAATTCTAATGGATACGTACACTCAGGAGGAGTATTAACAAATTTGGAATTAAAACTCACAACAAGCACTCATAGGAGTCATACCATGAATAGAATAATTTTTATACTTACATTATCTGCATTTCTGTTTTCACAGCAGGCAGAGGTAACCAATATACAGGCAGCACAAAGGACGGATGGAAGTCAGATTGTAGATATTACCTATGATCTGTTAGAAGATGAAATATTTGAAGAGTTTGTAATTACAATTGAAGTTAGCTTTGATGGAGGCGTCTCATTTACAGCAATTAGTTATGCAACAGGCGATTTAGGAGGAGCTATTTGGGCTGGATCAGGAAAGTCTATCACCTGGTATTTTGGTAGCCAATTTCAAGATACCTACAGTGATCAAGTCCAATATAGGATCACAGCAGAATCCGATGCTATTGTAGTTGTTGATGAAGGAGAATGT
>DTTG01000235.1 GCA_012964845.1 Fidelibacterota bacterium | reverse complement strand
GCCCAATCTCCCGTAACCGCATAACGCTATGTTGGGTGGGTTTGGTTTTCATTTCACCTGCGGCACTAATATAGGGTAATAAAGTAGTATGAATGACCAGAGAGTTATCTTTCCCTACTTCAAGTATGAATTGTCGAATAGCTTCATAAAATGGCTGACCTTCAATATCCCCCACTGTCCCCCCCACTTCCGTAATGACCACATCATATTTTCTGCGAACATTTACCGCTTTAATACGACGTTTAATCTCATCAGTAATATGGGGTATCACCTGAATTGTTTCACCTAGATAGTCCCCTCTTCTTTCCCGTTCCAGAACATCCCAATAGATACGCCCGGATGAAGTGGTATTTATACCGCTGAGGGATTCATCAATAAAACGTTCATAATGACCCAAGTCCAAATCGGTCTCAGAACCATCATCCAACACGAATACTTCCCCATGCTGAAAAGGGTTCATTGTACCTGGATCTACATTCAGGTAGGGGTCAAGTTTGTGGATGGTAACCTTGAATCCCCTGGATTTTAGCAAAAACCCAAGAGAAGAAGCCACAATCCCTTTACCCAAACCCGATAATACACCTCCAAATACAAATACATATTTCACTGGATTTTTTTGCATTTTACCTCTTTGTGTGATTTTTGAATAGTAATTGGGGAAACTGCCCGGTGCAAAAATTACGTCTATTTCAGTATTTTTGGGCAGTAAATTTTTTATACATTTTTGTAATTTTTGTTTCCCCCATAAAATTTATTACTCCTAATTTTAAAGCCTGTATGAGTAGTATTAGCCAATTATTAAAAGAAAATAATCCTCATGAAGATATTCTCGCAATTGCAGGAAGCCTGGGGGAAAAGGAAAATATACCCACTTATATCGTGGGCGGATATGTTCGGGATACACTATTAGGGAAATCTTGTAAAGATATTGATATTATGGTAGAGGGTGACGGTGTTGCCTTTGCTAAAAAGTTAGCCCGGGAACTGAAGGTGAATGTCACTGTTGACTACGATAAATTTGGTACGGCAATGATCCCCTATCCCGATGTAGAAATTGAGGTAGCAACTGCCCGAATAGAAAAATATCGTTCTGATTCCCGGAAACCAGAGGTTACGTCTTCCACCATTGAGGAAGATATGTCCCGCAGAGATTTCACTATTAATGCCATTGCAGCCTCCTTACTACCTTCCAGCTTTGGTGAGCTATACGATCCCTTTGGCGGAATAAAGGATTTACAGAAGGGACTCATAATTACGCCTCTTGACCCTGATGAGACGTTTTCGGATGACCCCCTTAGAATGCTCCGGGCAGTACGTTTTGCTGCCCAACTTGAGTATGATGTTGCATCTACTATTCTGGAGAGTATCTCACGAAATATCAATCGCCTTGAAATTGTTTCCTGGGAAAGAATTAGAGATGAAATAATAAAATCTCTCACAACTAATAAACCCAGTATTGCTTTTTACCTTATGAAAGAAACGGGACTACTCACACATGTTTTCCCAGAAATGGATATAATGTCCGGAGTTGAAACTATAAACGGAATGGGACATAAAGATGTTTTCATTCACACCCTTCAGGTAGTTGATAATGCTGCGAAGCTTTCTGATAAAATGGAAATCCGCTTTGCCGCATTGGTGCATGATATTGCCAAACCACCTACCAAACAATTTGACACTAAAAAAGGCTGGACTTTCCATGGACATGATGAAATTGGCCGGCGCATGCTGAAAAAAATTGCTCGAAGGATGAAACTTTCCAACAATCTAAGGGACTACCTCATGCTGCTTACCAAACTACACCTTCGGCCCATTGCCTTGGCAAAAAAAGAAATAACCGATAGCGCTATCCGAAGAGTTATGGCAGAAGCAGGAGAATATGTAGATGACCTGATGATTCTGTGCCGAGCAGATATTACCACCAAGAATCAAAAAAAAGTCAGTAAATATATGGGGAATTTTGAAAAAGTAGAAGACCTCATGCAGGATGTGAAACTCAGGGATGAAATGAAAGCATTTCAATCACCTGTTCGGGGTGAAGAAATTATGAAAACATTTAAATTAAAGCCCGGACGACAGGTTGGGCAGATTAAAGAAGCTATTGAAGAAGCCATATTGGATGGAGAAATCCCCAATGAATATGAGGCTGCCCATGAATTCATGCTGAAAATGAAACTTACTTGAATCCTACTTTTTTGATTCTTTTCCCATCCCTTTTCTGAGTTCTTTTTAATTCTTTCTTGCGCACATTGGACTTCTTGTTATTTTCTGGTCCCTGCGAAGTTTCACTGAGCTGCCATAGCATTACCTCTTTCACCTTGCGCCCCTCATATTCAGAAAAATAATCAGTATTTTTGAGCCAATTTTTAAATTTTGAAATATGTTGCTGATATTTCTTTTCATTAATGCGACTAAATAGCTTTCTCCAAAATTGAAACTTGTACGGCTGAAAATATGCCTGATTAAATTTGTTTTCAACATCATCATCATTTTGAAAAAGAATCATTGTTTCTCCGTTTTCAAAAGTCAAATCAGCAATAACCCATTTTTCAGTACGAATTACAGATGGGGAAAACATGTTCCAATTTTGAGAAATTTTAGGATACCGCAATATTTTTCTTAACTTTCTCCGTTGATAGGATAGTATTTCCTTCTTTTTTTCTCTTTCAGGAGGGCTCTTAATTCCTTTGTCCATTAGTGACTTACGTTTTTTTTCAATCCCTTTCTCTATTGAAGAAAACGTCTTAAATCCTTTATTAACTCGCATGGAGCTGTCCATAGCTCCAAGCAAGAACACCATGACCAAAATATTTGAAAGCACCCAAGAAAACTTTCGGAATCTCATTAGAATTATATTTTTTTCCCCAACAATGGATTGTGGTGACTCTTCTCTTGGAATTCCACAAGCTGGTACTCCCAATGTTTTGCTCACGAAAGTTCTATTTCTTGAAATCCAATCATAGATCATTCCAAAGAGTTTTTCCAAACCGGGTAGAATAAATATCCATGAGAAAAGAAAGCCCAAGGGAATGGCAGAAATAATCCTTTCAAATCCCCTGTGACGCGTCCAAATTTGATTGGTTTCCGGATCCCAGACAACAATGGTGGTTTCTAGCAGTTTATCTAATTTTTCAGGTCTATTCCCTTCCAAGAGACGATCAGCCCATTTTAAACGAGAAAAACCATCCATTCTCTTTAATATGCGAGCAGTTAGATGACAGAATCCACAATCTCGATCATAGAAAACAATGTATTTTCTTTTCCACCACTTAGAAATCATGCTTTTCAACAAATCTATTTCCTGACTTCCAAGTAATAGAATGAGTACGGTCATCATTACCCAGCTGAAAAGTCCTATATTGATAGATATCCCAATGATTAAGTGAAAAATCATGAAAATCACAAACACGATCCTTCTCAGCCAAGGCTGAAACAAGGGGCTTAAAATAGCAATTGGAGCGAATATTTCAATGTATCTGGTCATTTGTGTGAGAAATTTCATCATATCAGTGTTCAATATCGAAGCTAACCAGGTTCCAAGTGGAGTTAAGAAAGTATCCAATTGATACATGTAATGGATAGCTGAACCATCTGACCACATTGCTCCAGTTTTATTGATGTAATTAAAAAAATAAATCATGGCTAGTTGCACTAGACATGCCAGATAAGCCAAATGAAATATTCTTGGAGATGCCACTTCCATGGGTTTATTTAAATCATTTGTATCATGTTCAGGGTGTTTTCGAATACTCTGACGAATAGAATCAATGCTCCAGGATGTTCCAAGCGGCAAAAAAAGAGCCCAAAACATGTAATTTCTAATAACCATGTCTCCCCCATTTTGCAATATCCATTCGGCAGCATGAATACTAATGAGTCCCATGACAGCTAAAATCTGAAATATTCTTGTACGGTACCCAATCATGAAGAAAAAGAAGCAGATGGCAGTTACAATGAAAAAAAACTGAACTTGTCCCGTAGTATGAAAATAATCTAGAAGAGAAAGAGTATATCTATTGGCAACCGTAGTATTAAAATTTAGTCCTTTATCGGAGTAAAAGACATCAATGAGAGGAAAGCGTCTAAGAACGTCACAAAGGCCCAAAAAACCAATCATAATGCGAAATAACGCAAGACTGCGCGTATCCACCCATAGCCAGTTTTTCAGTGTTTTATTAATAAATTCCATAGATATAAATTACAATAATTGTTGTAATAAAAAAGCCCCTGGCAATAACCAGGGGCTTTTTTCACATTTTAAAAAACCAGTTTATTTCATTAACATGATTTTCTGAACATCTACATTACCAGCAGCTTCAGCTTTCAAGAGGTACATACCACTTGCAGCATCAACACCATCCCATGTAAACGAATATGTATTCGCTGAGAGATGACCTTCATGTAGAGTAGCAACTACCTGACCCATGAGGTTATAGATCTTTACAGATACGAAACCTTCAGTAGGCAATGCTAATTCAACAGAAGTTGTTGGGTTGAACGGATTTGGATATGCATTGTTCAAACCAAATGCTTTAGGCGTTACGATATTAACATTAGAAATCTCAACACCATTTGCAGTACCGGCAATCACGTTTGTGATTTCATATTCGCCAGTAGAGCTGAATAGTTCATTGGTTTCATTGTTAATAACAACCACCTTAGTAGTATTACCAACTGTATTTGCCTGTGCAATAAAGCCAGCAGAGGTTACATCGATTTCAAAATCAGCACCGTGTGTAAGGGTGATTTCAAATCCTACAAACCCATCAGCTTCATAGCTTAAGCCTTCAGCAGTCTTAATAAGCTTTACATCACTGGCTTTCTGCAGTTTGGATTCAAATCCAGTTGCTTTTCTGCCCAGCGGTGCATTATGCTTAATCACATCAGCAGGATTTTTAAGACCCTTCTCAATGGATTTAATAGCTGTTGAAGAATCTATAGATCGCGCTTTTGCATCTGATGAAGAACGACCACCACAGTCGGCTTCATCTGAGCCGTCATAGCAGTCAGCAGCACCATCACATGCCCATGAGCCATAGGTGCATTGACCATATGG
>DTTG01000234.1 GCA_012964845.1 Fidelibacterota bacterium | reverse complement strand
GAACCCCTGCAAACCGGACTTAAGGCTATTGACAGTATGATTCCCATTGGACGGGGCCAGCGTGAACTTATTATCGGCGATCGTCAAACCGGTAAAACTGCCATTGCTGTAGATGCAATTATTAATCAGAAGTACACTCACAAAACAGATTCCCCGGTTTATTGCATTTATGTTGCAATCGGGCAGAAAGCCTCAACAGTAGCAAGTATTGTTTCTGAGCTGGAAGAAAACGGCGCCATGGAATATACCACTGTGGTTGCCTCAAGCGCTTCTGAAGCGGCTCCATTACAGTTTATTGCTCCCTATGCCGGATGTGCAATGGGTGAATATTTCAGGGATAACGGCAAACATGCGCTTATTATTTATGATGATTTGTCAAAACAAGCGGTAGCTTATAGGCAGATGTCATTGGTATTGCGCCGTCCACCTGGGCGGGAAGCATTCCCCGGTGATGTGTTCTATCTCCACAGCCGCTTATTGGAACGGGCATCCAAGCTTTCTGATGCTTTAGGTGGGGGTTCGCTCACTGCGCTTCCCATTATTGAAACACAGGAAGGTGATGTTGCGGCTTATATTCCTACCAATGTAATTTCTATAACTGATGGCCAGATTTTCTTGGAAAATAATCTGTTCAATTCAGGTATCCGCCCAGCAATTGATGTGGGGTTGTCTGTATCCCGTGTGGGCGGTAATGCACAAATCAAGGCTATGAAAAAGGTGGCAGGTACACTGAGGCTGGATTTGGCACAGTTCAGGGAACTTGAAGCCTTTGCAAAATTTGGCTCGGACTTGGATAAAGCAACCCTGGCTCAGTTAACCCGCGGTGAGCGAATGGTAGAAATCTTGAAACAGAACCAGTATGTGCCAATGAATATTGAGCACCAGGTTGCTATTATCTATGCTGGCAGCCAGGGCATTCTGGATGATATCCCCAATGAAAAAGTGGGTGAATTTGAAAAGGGTTTGCTTGATCACCTGGATGCCAATCATGAGGAAATGCTCAAAACAATCAGCAGCAGTGGTGAAATATCAGATGAAACCGGTAAGGAATTGAATAAAGCAATTGAAGATTTCAAAAAGGGATTCTTAGTTTAATCTATGGCAAATCTTAAGGATATCCGTGACCGAATAAAGTCGGTTAAAAGTATCGAGCAGGTGACCAATGCTATGAAAATGGTGGCGGCTGCCAAAATGCGCCGGGCTCAGGAAAATATGGAAAAGGCACGGCCCTATTCCAGCCGCCTGGCAGAAATGCTGGAATCCCTCATCCCGGAGATTGACCGCAGTTTAATGCCTGAGCTTAATGTCCGCCCTGTGGAGCGCACAATGTTTATGGTCATCACTGCCGATAGAGGGATGGCGGGGGCATTTAATCACAATGTACTGAGGGAAGCTCACCAGGGAATTGATGCAGTAGGAAAAGAAAATGCAGATATTTACTGCATTGGAAAAAAAGCTTGTGGATATTTCAAGAACCGAAATTATCCAATCGCATTGGAGGTTAAAGAATTCTGGAATGCTCTAAGTTATGAGCATGCCATGAAATTTGGGGCTGAAATTGTTTCCCGCTATGTGAAGGGTCAGGTGGATCAGGTGCAGGTGATTTACAATCGATTTGTAAATGTAGCACATCAGGAAATTAAGAATGATACCTTCTTGCCCATGAGTTATAACCCAGAGAAAAAAGAAGAGTCATATTTACCTGATCGGCTTTTTGAACCATCAAAGGAAGCAGTGGTGAAATCTATCATTCCCCGCTACCTGAATACCCAGATTTGGCAGTTTCTGCTGGAATCCTACGCTTCTGAACAGGCAGCCAGAATGGTGGCTATGGAAAATGCCACTTCAAATGCGCAGGATATGATCAAGGATTTAACATTACAATTTAATAAAGCGCGCCAGACTGCAATTACCACTGAAATGCTGGAAATTGTGAGTGGCGCTGAAGCACTCAGTTAATAGAGGAAATATAGATGTCTGAAATTGGAAAAGTAACACAAATTATGGGCGCAGTTGTTGATGTTGTCTTTGAGGACGGCCAACTACCGGAAATTTTGAATGCTCTTGAAATTAATCGCAATGGTGAAGGCAAACTGGTTTTAGAAGTTG
This sequence comes from Fidelibacterota bacterium, assembly GCA_012964845.1. Taxonomy (GTDB): domain Bacteria; phylum Fidelibacterota; class Marinisomatia; order SCGC-AAA003-L08; family D37C17; genus D37C17. The sequence continues at coordinate 2,947 of DTTG01000234.1, read as the reverse complement.
CTCAGCATCTGGGCGATAGTATTGTGCGGACCATAGCAATGGATACAACGGACGGGGTCACCCGGGGACAAAAAGTCACCGATACCGGTAATCCAATTATGGTTCCCGTGGGGCCGGAAACATTGGGACGGCTATTTGATGTTCTGGGAAACACTATTGATGAGAAGGGCAAGTTTTCATCAAAATCAAAACTCCCCATTCACCGGGCTGCTCCGCTTCATAAAGACCTTACAACTTCCCGGGAAGTACTGGTAACAGGGATCAAGGTAGTTGACCTCATGGAACCTTATACCCGGGGTGGAAAAACAGGGCTCTTTGGCGGTGCCGGTGTAGGTAAGACAGTACTCATTCAGGAACTTATCCGTAATATTGCCACCGAGCACGGCGGTTACTCTGTATTTGCCGGAGTGGGAGAACGTACCCGTGAAGGAAATGACCTCTATAATGAAATGACTGAGTCCGGCGTTATTGATAAGACCACCATGGTTTTCGGCCAGATGAATGAACCACCGGGAGCACGGCTGAGAGTGGCGCTTTCCGGATTGGCAATGGCTGAGTATTTCCGGGATGAAGAAGGCAGGGATGTGCTGCTGTTTATTGATAATATTTTCCGTTTTACACAGGCCGGTTCTGAAGTATCAGCTTTGCTGGGAAGGATGCCTTCAGCCGTTGGTTACCAGCCCACACTTTCAACTGAAATGGGTGACCTCCAGGAACGGATTACCTCAACCAATAAGGGATCTATTACTTCTATCCAGGCAGTTTATGTACCAGCTGATGATCTTACCGATCCAGCACCGGCTACAGCATTTGCTCATCTGGATGCCACATCAGTTTTGGAAAGAAAGATTGCAGAGCTTGGCATCTACCCGGCTGTTGACCCACTACTTTCTACCTCGCGAATAATGGATCCTCGGGTGATTGGAGACAGACATTATAATGTAGCACGGGATGTTCAGGGTGTGCTGCAGAAATACAAAGACCTGCAGGATATTATTGCAATTTTGGGAATGGATGAGCTTTCTGATGAAGATAAACTTACAGTTGGAAGAGCCAGAAGAATGCAAAAATTCATGTCACAACCAATGTATGTGGCGGAGCAATTTACCGGTGTTGAAGGAAGGTATGTTTCTCTTGAAGACACAATATCCGGCTTTGAAGCTATTTTAAATGGTGATTGTGATGAACATCCGGAAAATGCCTTTACCTATGTGGGTTCTATTGATGAGGCTGGAGAAAAGGCAAAAACCCTGGCTGAGGCATAAAGTTGGCGAATACCTTTCAACTTGAAATAATTACACCTACCCAAATCTTCACAGAAGGTCAGGTGAGTTACGTACGGGCAGAATCTCCAGATGGTCTATTTGGAATTATGGCACACCATACCGCTGCTACCATTGCTTTGGGAATTGGAGAAATCAAGGTAGTAAAGGATGGCAAGGAGACCTTTTACGCCACCAATGGCGGCTTTGCCGATATTCAAAAGGAAAGCGTTTTACTATTGGTTGAAACAGCAGAAAAGGTTTCTGATATTGATAAGGACCGTGCCGAATCCGCCCGAAAAAGAGCACAGGATCGGTTTAAGGATAAAAAAATGGATAAAGCCCGTTCCCGGACTGCAATTGCAAAAGCTAAAAATCGTCTTAGAGTTTCCGGTAGGTAAATAATACCATTTATTTATACCGAATTAATTGAGAAACTCAGGATTAAAACCCTGTGAGATATTTCTCAAAAGAATTTGGAACCTTCCAACTAATCTTCACGTATATAAACAAATCAAGTAAAAAAGGAGATCTATGAACAAACTAATTATCATACCGATTACATTATTAATTATAGTTGGCTGCGCAAAAAAACAAGCATTAATAACGCCGGAAAAACTTTTAAAAGAAACTGAATTTGTAGGTGCTGACCCTGTTACCGAAAATATTAAAGTTGAAAATATTGCTGTAACTCCGGTTGTGGAAACTCTTATTGAACCAGAACCTGCAGCAGTTGAAGAAATATTTCCAGAACAGGAAGATGCAGCGGAAGAACTCCCAGAAATTATAGAGGTAAGTGAACCTCAGACCTCCATCCAGAGAGAGTTGGATTATGACCAGCTATTCCCTGATAGTATTTGGACAGAATACATGACCAGGCGGGGAGATTACCTATCACTCATTGCCTATAAGGAGTACAATAATGCAAATGAGTGGCGACGTATTTATCAGTGGAATAGAGAACATTGGGAAGAGAAGGGTATTGGTCCGGACAGAGATAATCCCAATTTTATTTATCCTTATCGGGAACTGGATTTAAAGAAGCCTGCTGAAAATGCCATTGAATGGGCATATGACAGTTATAATCATGTGGTAGAAAATGGCGAAACATTATGGACAATTGCCCAAAAAGAATATGGGGATGAACTGGCATGGGTGGTTTTGTTCTGGGATAATGAAAAATTATTAAACAGCCAGGATGGAAAGCTACTCCCTGGTATGCAATTGAAGATTCGCTCTGAGCTTTGGCCTGAAGTGGAATAACTTCCTCCTCCAATAATAGAAAAAAGGTAGCTACTGGGCTACCTTTTTTTTACCACAATATCTTTCGATTCAGGAAACAAACATCTCAAATGCTTTGGGAATTACATTTACCTGAATGGGTGTGGAGCCCATAATTTCTCCATCAATATTTAATATTTCATCGGTTTCAGGTATGAGGGAAAACTGGGAGGTTTGGTAGTATTCTAACTCCGGTTCATTGATATGGCTACCATCAAACAATTTGGGTAATACCTGTAGTAGTCGGGTTCGACTTACACCAGAACGTATGACAATCAAGTCAATTAGTCCATCATCAAGCCGTGCTTTAGGTGCCATTTTCATTCCCTTACCTACATGAATGGAATTACAGGCAATAATAAAAGTGAATTCATCTTCAATTTTTTTATCATCCATGATGAGCG
>DTTG01000233.1 GCA_012964845.1 Fidelibacterota bacterium | reverse complement strand
GTAAAATGGACACCCAAAATAAATATGTTTAACGTGTTTGATGATGTAGAGAAGATGATAAATCAGGCATTTGGACATTCAATCCTGAATAAAGAAATAACCTCACATATGCAGCCTTTATTGGATGTATATGAATCTGACAACACTATAGTGGCAAGCTTAGATTTGCCCGGTGTGGAAAAGAAAGATGTGGAAGTCAGTGTGAGTAATGGTTTTCTAACCATATCCGGTGAAAGGAAAAATATATCTGGTGAATCTGGTGAGGGTAGAATCTGGCAGGAAACTTCATTCGGTACATTTAAACGGACTTTCGAGCTTACTGAAGCCGTGGTTGAGGATAAAATTAAAGCACAGTTTAAGAATGGTGTTTTGAAAATATCTCTTCCAAAAGCAGAGGAAGTAAAGCCAGCTGTAAGGAATATATCAGTGAGCTAATTACACATTTCTCCTCCAATAAAGCCCGGTATTCTTGAGTCGCTCAGGAACCGGGCTTTTTATTATATACCGGTTTTAAAATCAGTGTAAATTTCACCTGCCGGTTATCCATATAATATACCAATTAATAATAAATGTTAAATAAATTAAGCCAGATAATACTGAAGTTCCCTATTTCAGTAATGACCATTATTCTTCTTATTACTGCCTATTTTTTCCATTATGCATTTTTGTCTGAGCAGCGTCTCATAGTTGATTTTTCCCTTGAGCAAATGTTTCCTGAAAGTGATCCTGAAAAAGATTCATATCAATCATTTATCGATGAGTTTAACCGAGAGGATGACAAAATATTGTTGGTATATGATTGTGACAATCCTACTTCCCGTAAAAATATATCAAGAATTGCTGAACTGACAGAAATGATGGAATTAGATATTGACGGCATTGAAGGTGTAATTAGTCTCAGCAGTATTGGTGATGGAGATTATTTCTCGGAAGATTTAACTGATGAGGAATGGAACACGCAAGTTGAAAAGCTTTTACAGCATCCTATTTACCCAAATCTCATTATTTCAAGTGATGGGAAAACAGGATCTCTATTGATAGATCTGGAAAATGATGTAATCGGTCAGGATGCTCGAACCAGGGTTGTGAACCAATTAGAAACGGTAATGAACAAGGTGAATTGGGAATGGCATGAAGCCGGTATTCCGGTATTACGTACACGTTATATCCAATTCATGAATCAGGAGCGGGCAGTATTTCTCCCCATTTCTTTTCTGGTGGCTATGAGTGTACTGTTATTCATTTTCAGACAGATTAAGAGTATTCTTATTCCATTAATTGCTATTTCCACAACGCTTATCTGGGTTGCTGGAATTATGGCACATTTTGAAATTTCTATAAATGTGGTGTCTTACTTGACATTTAACCTTCTCATGATAATTGGTGCCTCCAATGCAATTCATTTGCTGATGAAATATCATGAGGGGCTGAGTTTAGGCTTGAGCCAGCGGGATTCTTTAGAGAGGGTCATTCAAAAAATTGGCGGTGCATTATTTCTCACCAGTTTTACCACTGCGGTGGGATTCTGCTCTCTGGGATTTACAAATATTAAGGTAACTCAGCAGTTTGGATTGCTGGTGGGATTTGGTGTCATTCTCATGTTTATTCTTACTATTATTATCATGCCCATAATCTTGAATTATATTCGTCCCCCAAATAATGAGCATATTGACCGACTTATTCGTGGTGGACAGTTTTTGGCTGCGGATCGACTGAATACGTGGAATCAAAAACATCCGCGATCAATTATTACCATTTCTGGTATTTTGTTTATTGTGGCATTATTTGGTTTATTCAAAATTGATTACAATGCATCAGTGTTAGAGGATTTAAAGCCAGGAAACCCTCTTTATGATGATCTTCAATATGTGGAACAGAAAATGGGGGGGACTTTACCCTTAGAGGTCATTATTGATACAAAGAGTGAGAATGGCAGTTTGCAGCCTCAATTTCTCAGTAAAATTCTAAATTACAAGGAGATGATTCTCAAAACTCCGGAAATTAATACTGCTGTTACTCCTGGTGATTATTTAATGCTCGCTAATGAAGAATGGGGCGATGGAATCCGGCAATTACCTAATTCTTTAAATGATGCACTCTCATTCACTGTGGATTTTGATCGCGTGCAAGCTCTGTTAAATGAGGATTATTCCAAAACAAGAATATCCTGTAGAATTTCTGATTTGCCTTTTGACAGGGGAATGCAAATTAGGGAAGATATTCTTTTAGCAGGTCACAAGCTATTTGGGGAAAATATTGATATAAATGTAACGGGGAGTACCTTGCTGGCTCTCAGCACTGGGCGGCATTTAGTGAAAAATCTCACCACCAGTTTTTTCATTGCATTTATCATTATTTTCTTATCAATAGTATTTTTATTTCGATCATTCAGATTGTCCCTTTTAGCAATTCTGCCTAATATTATTCCACTCATGATTGCCGGTGGATTAATGGGATATTTAGGCATCAAGCTGCGTCCGTCCACAGCCATGACTTTTTCAATTGCGCTGGGTATAGCAGTAGATAATACCATTCATTTTCTTGCACGCTTTCGACAGGAATATAAACTCAGTGGTGACTACGAAAAAGCCGTTTCTGAAACCCTGGTCACAACTGGAAAAGCCATTATAAGCACAGGCGTTATTCTATCGCTGGGATTTTTCGTACTATATTTCTCAGAATTCGTCCCAAACCATGAATTCGGGCTCTTGGCGACCATTATCATTATTGCTGCCGTGTGTGGATCTTTAATTTTACTTCCTGTATTAATTCTACAGATAAAACCAACCCTTCGATTTAAAACTGGAATTACAAACATATTAGTTGATTAGATGAAACTACCGAAAATTTATAAAGATAAAGATACCGATCTAAAACTCATTAAAGAGAAAAATATCGGCATCATTGGCTTTGGGAATCAGGGGAGGGCTCAGGGGTTAAATCTACTGGGTAGCGGTGTGGATGTAAAGGTAGGACTGAGGGAAGGAAGTAATAGCTGGCAGGTAGCAGTTGATAGTGGACTCAAATGTGAGGCCATACAGGATCTAGTTAGTAATTGTGATTTTATTTCTCTACTTATTCCAGACCAGGTAATGGGGGAGGTCTATTCGGAATTTATTGAACCCCATTTAACAAGGGGACAAACCTTACTTTTTTCCCACGGCTACAATATTCATTATAAATTGATTCAGCCACCGGAATTTGTAAATGTAATTATGGTTGCCCCAAGTGGGGCCGGTACTGAACTTAGAAAACAATTTAAAATCAGCAAGGGAATACCCGGCCTCATAGCCGTTCATCAAGATTATTCAGGGAACTCATTTGAGCTTGCCTTATCCTACAGTAAAGCCATTGGACTTACCCGAATGGGCGTATTTGAATCCACTTTTAAGGAAGAAACAGAAACTGACCTATTTGGTGAACAAGCTGTGTTAACTGGCGGAATACCAAAGCTTATACAGTCAGCATATAAAGTATTACTTGAAGCAGGGTACAATCCCATTACTGCCTGGTTTGTCTGCTACTATGAGCTCAAAACCATTGTGGATATGTTTCATTCTAAAGGCTTTGAATTTATGAATAATGCCATCAGTGATACAGCGGAATATGGCGGTATCACCCGGGGAAACCGTATTATTGATGAGCATGTGCAAAATGAAATGCGCATCACCTTAAAAGAAATTCAAAATGAACAATTTCATAATGAATGGATGTTGGAGTCTGAAAATGGATACCCCGCTTTAAATAAATTGCGTGAGGAAGAGAAACAAATTCCCATTGAGGAAATAAGTAAGCAACTCCTGAAAGAGTTATTTGAAAATAAATGAGGTACTCCTCGTTTATTACCATTCTACTATTCTCGTCATTCCTTTTACCAGCCAATAACCGGGAAATTTCTCCTGCAGAATTAATTGTTCAGGATGGTATAAATGCCATGTACAATTACGAATTTGAAAATGCTATCACAATTCTGGATTCCGCTTGGCAAATTGATAGTACTCATCCTGTCCCGCCTTTTGTTCTCATTGCAGCAAAATGGCTGCATACCCAGATCCGCGAGGGATATGATGCATCCTATGAGAAAATAGATAGTGAAGTTGAAGCCACCCTGCCAATTTATAAATCCTTAATTGCCCAATATCCGGAAAACCCGGAATACTACCTCTATTTGGGATCAACTTATGGGATCCGTGCCCGCACTGCTCTTGCCGGTAAGGCGTGGTTAGATGTGCTCTATTTTGGCTACCAGGGACTCAAATACATCCGAAAGGCACAGGATATGGACAGCGAACTAAAAGATGTGTACATGCCTTTAGGACTCATGGAATATTTTGCCTGTCTCTCGGCAGCGCCAGTGCAATGGGGGGCAAAATTAGTAGGACTTTCCACTGATTGTGAGGTGGGATTAAATCATTTGGAAATAGCTGCCAAGGAATCCCACTATAGTTGGATTGAAGCATCCAATGTGCTAACCTATGTCTATCTCCACATCGAACGGGATTTCACCAAAGCAGAGCAGATTATCACTCCATTAGTTGAACAATTCCCGGGGCACCCCTATTTTGCTTTTCTAAGGGGGGAATTATTGGCAAAAACGCAACAGTGGGAGAAGTTGGATGTATTAATGCCTACTTTGACTGATTTTGCATCCAAAGGACCCTTCCTTCAACAAAATGAATGCCAACTAAAATTAGCCTATATAAAAGGGATAGAAGCCTTTAAAACAGGAAATTATAAAGAATCAATTAAGCAAAGCACCTGGATGCTCATTAACTACCATATGGAATTTGACTGGCTGAAAGGATTTGCTCATTTTCTACGGGGACAAAGCCATGAAGCGATTGGGGAATTCGGATTGGCGGTTGCAGATTATGAGGAGGTCCTCAAAATGGACAGCTACTATCCTGAAGTTGATAAAGCGCAGGAAAGGATCAGGGAGATGGAGAAAAGAAAATAATAAAAAACCCCCTCAATTAAGAAGGGGTTTGATGTTTCTCTTGCGGAGAGTACTAGATTTGAACTAGTGCATGATTGTTAAACCATGACGGATTAGCAATACACAATCTCACGATGAGGATTATTGAATGTGTGCTATAA
>DTTG01000232.1 GCA_012964845.1 Fidelibacterota bacterium | reverse complement strand
AAAAAGCAGAGTATGTATATTTCACCAAACCCGTTTATCATTCCAGATGATGACTGGGTAATAATTAAAAATATACCATCTGGCTCTATCATTAAAATAATGACCATAACCGGTTCACTCATTAAGGAAATCAATTTACCTTCCAACGAGTCACAAGCAATTTGGGATGGTACAAATACACGAGGAGATCGTGTTGGCACTGCTGTTTATCTTGTGTCGGCTCATCACCCTTCTGAACGAAATAAGGTCTCTAAGATAGCAGTTATTCGTAAGTAGTTTAGACGATTACCCGTTTATCGAAACTAAATTCTGCCTCCAATTCATCCACAACCTCTCTAATTAATTCTCTACGTTCGTTATGTGGCAGAAATGCACTTTTGAATCCGTTTATAATGATGGTGCGGATATCCTGCAATGTGAGATTAAACGTATTTACTGCCAGCAGGTATTCATCGGTGAGGGTGGTATCTGAGATGAGACGATTATCGGTATTCAGCGTCACCCGCAAATGCTGGTCTAAATAATACTTAAAGGGATGTGCCTCTAGGGTTGGAATTGACCGAGTCTGAATATTGCTTTTTAGGCAAATTTCAAGGGATATTCTATGGTCATTCACAAATGCCATTAAGTCTTTATTTTCCATTAATCGAGTACCATGACCGATGCGGTGGGCGCCACAAGCGTGAATTGCCTGATGAATACTTTCCGGTCCAAATGCTTCTCCGGCATGAAGGGTGGCGTTAATATTTTTCTTGAGAATTAACTCAAAAGCTTCCTGATGATGTTTAGCCGGAAAGTTCTCTTCTGCTCCTGCAAGATCAAATCCCACCACGCCGCGGTTTTTATATTGTACTGCCAGATCAGCCAGCTTCAGGGAAACTTCTGGGGATATGTTTCGAATTCCGCAGAGAATTATACCAGTCTTAATTCCAAATTCTTTTTCTGCCTGATCCAGCCCAATTTTAACCGCATCTACCGATTCGGAGGAGGTCATGCCCTTTTGGGTGTGAAGAATGGGGGAATATCTAACTTCCACATAACGGACACCATCATTCCAGCAATCTTCAGCCAGCTCATACGAAACGCGGGTTAATGATTCAGGGGTTTGCAAAACGGACAGAGTAATATCAAATATTTCCAGATATTCTTCTAAATTTTTCATCTTCCCCTTTATGGCCAAAATATTGTGTAAATCCTCTTGATTATCAGCAGGGAGCTGCACTTTTTGATGAGCAGCCAAGTCTAAAATAGTGGAAACGCGCAGAGAGCCATCCAAATGGCAATGGAGTTCGGCCTTGGGAAGTTTATGAAGTAAATCTTTTGTAATTTTCACTTTGTTTCTTCGTGAAGATAGGTTTTGGGTTTGTACAAAAAAGCTACAAAAACAAACACAAGAGCAGTACCAAGCATCAACCAAGTAAAGAACCAAAAATAGTCTGACCCTTCGAGGTTGGTTTGTCCTCCAACCATTATGGCGGTGTCAAATTCGATTTCCTTAATGCCCCCTCGACTTTTCACGACTTCCCTCTTTCCTTCATCACCCTTCAGTTCAATGATCCGATTTTCGCGCCAGCTATAAGGTTTCTTCTTCGCGCTTTCGTCTTTACTTGGGCGACTGATGGTACTAACAAGAACAATATCATTTTCTGTCATGTAATTCTTGTCTGCGCCCAGGCTGGTTATGCGAAACATATTGCGATTGACCAAACGATATTGTAGGGGTGATCCCCAATTATCGATTATGCTTTTGATGAGGTCTGTACCTGCTTGGGTTTTTGGAAGAGTATTTTTATTGCTATCAAAATAGGATTTAATTTTTACAAAGGCTGTGTTGAGGTTTGTTTTTTCAGCTGTCTTTACCGCAATTTGCTTCCCACCCTTGGAAAATTTCAACCGGATATCGGTAGTGGTGCCAAATGTACCGTCTTTTCCTGCTAATATAAGGGTGTAGCTCCCTTCTTGATTGGTTATGTATTGTATACTGTTACCGTTTATGTCTTTTGTTTGAGAGGTGAGTTTAAGAATATCTTCCTGTGTGCTTAATAGCTTTTTACCATTTTTGTCTTTGGCTTGAATTGTCATGTTGAGAGAGGTCGCTGCTACCAGTTGATTTGGTACCTGGATAAATGAATTGACGCCTGCGGTAAAGAAATTACCCAAAGAAACAGACATCAAAAATAACGCCATAATCACTGACTTCATGGATCTAGGTGCTTGGGTATAGGCAAATTCAAGGCATGTGATAGAGACCATTACCTCGGAGGATGTTAGGATTGCATAAGCAAAAATTTGCCATCCGATGGAGGGTTGCTGACCTTGATCAACCCATTGCTGAACTACTGAGACCATAGCAAATCCAATGACCATCACAAAAAGGCCAATACTTACCTTTCGCAATGGGGTCAGGGGAAAAACTTTGTCCAATACCGGGTAGATGCCAAAAGCAAAGATTGGGACCATAATCACGATCATGATTGGATTGATGGCTTGAATCTGAGAAGGGAGCCAATGGACACCGAGCCAATTTCTGTTGAGATCTTCGGCTTGTAGGACCCATGAAGAACCAGTCTGGTCAAATAATGCCCAAAAGACTGCAACAAAGGAAAAGATAATAGCCAATTTGGTCATGGTCCTGAGTCCTTCCCTGCTAAATGTCTCCCGTATGAAGCCCATGCCTTTAGGTTGGATATGAATGAACTTTTTGCGACCTAGCCAGAAGACATAGGTTGCGATGGCCATCAAGATACCAGGAATGCCAAAGGCCAAATGGGGACCGTACCATTCGAGGAGCCAAGGTGTAAGTATGGTGGAAATGAAGGCGCCAACGTTGATGGAAATATAGAACCAGCCAAAGACCTTTGTGAGCCAAGTCGCGTTGCTCTCGCCAAATTGGTCCCCCACATGTGCAGAGACGCAGGGCTTAATTCCCCCTGACCCCAGAGAAATAAGGGCGAGACCAGTCATCATCCAAGCTTCGGGGGTAAGGCCACCCGAACCCATGAACGCGAGGGTAAGATGCCCTAGGCAGTAGACCAGCGACAAGCTGATTATGGTTCGGTACTTACCGAGTAATGTGTCTGCGAGAAGTGCCCCAAGGATAGGTGTAAGATAAACCCAGCTTGTGAAGTTGTGGTATTGCTCAATAGCGGCGGCTTTGTTCATAGCCGCAAGATTGGGGTTGTCGGTGAGGATATGAAGATATTTAGTCATGAAAACAACCAGAATGCCCTTCATGCCGTAAAAGCTGAACCGTTCTGCAGCTTCATTACCTATAATATATGGGATTCCCTTTGGTATATCTTTGGATGCCCTGGGTGCTGTTAAATACTTATTCATATCTCACTTTCATTAGTTTATTAAAAATACTAGGGTTGAATATACCGGGATAAGAAAATAGTAAAAAAATAAAATGACACTCAAATAATAATAAAATGTGTAAATTTTTAACTGAAATTCAGGTGTGAATATTAGGTTCATCTGTATTTAAATTGGTAATTAAATAATAGGATCAAAATGGCAGAACGTGAAAAAGGTACAGTGAAGTGGTTTAATGAACGGAAGGGATTTGGATTTATAGAAAGAGAATCCGGTTCTGATGTCTTTGTTCATTTTTCCAGTATTAAAGATAGTGGATTCAAAACCCTGAAAGATGGTCAGGCTGTGGAATTTACAGTTGTGAGTTCTGAAAAGGGTGAAAATGCGGAAGAAGTTACTCCTCTTTAAGCAAGAAAGTAGTTTTCCACTTAATTTAAGGTAAGTCCAACCAATAGAGAAATCCGCAGGATTATAATGTTAATCCGATTCGATTAATTGTTTCGGGAGCATTCAGACGTAATTAAAGAAATAAAACAAAATAATCATGATATATAAATTAAAATCCAAATCTATCGCTTTGATGAGTATGCTGCTTTTCAGCTCATGCAGTACCATCATTCCCCTATTAATTCCTTTCCAGGATATTCCTGCACCAACAGGCTCATTTTCGGTTGGCACACGTGTTTTTAATTGGGAAGATAATAAACGAGAGGAATGGTTCACGGAAAAAGAAGGGGATTTTCGGAAAATTGTAGTACAGGTTTGGTATCCAACTGATGAAGTAACTGGTGTTCCTGTACCTTATTTAGATTTTGCTCAACATCGTATTAAGCCTATTTCTGAACAGGTTGAACTTCCCCCATTTATGATCAAGCATATTCAGGATGTAAATTCAAATTCTTATTTGAATGCAGCTCTCAAATCTGCAATAGAGCCCTATCCATTGGTAATATTTTCTCACGGTTTGGGTGGAATGCGGATGCAGAATACGATTCAAATGGAAGAACTTGCCAGTAAAGGTTTTATTGCTCTCGCTATGGATCATGCCTTTGATGCCAATGTTACGATTTTTAATGATGGAAGCAGTGCCGATTACCGATCTGCAATTATTGGGGAAGTTACTACGGAAGAATTTTGGAATATTCGATTGCCCCAGATAAATACTCGAGTGGCGGATGTATCCTTTGTTTTAGACTATATCAAGGATATTCAGGGTGGGGATGATAGCTTCTGGAATATGATTGATTTGGGGCGAGTTGGAATTATGGGGCATTCCTTTGGCGGCGGAACTGCTATTGTGGCATCATCTAGAGATACACGTTTGGATGCATGCATTGCTTTAGATGGTTGGTTGGTCCCAATAGAGCAATCAATCATTAAAAAGGGGCTTAAGGTTCCCTTTCTATTTATGGGGCAGACTTACTGGACCAATCCGGTTAATTATGAAAATTTGGATACTTTGATTGCAGCATCCACCGCATCAGCTGAAAAACTAATTTTAGACGGAACCAATCATTTTGATTATTCTGATACTCCACAATTTAATAGCGCCAGCAGTAAATTTGGAATTTCGGGAACAATGGATTTAGACGAATTACGGATCCTTTTAAATTCCCGAATAGTATCTTTTTTCGAATTGAATTTGTAGTGATTTAAATATAACCTGAAAGCCAAGACTATTCTCCAGCTACATCCAATTTTAAATTTCAAATTATTTATTTTGTGACTTATATCCAGTATTTATTTTTTTATAAAATGTAACTTTATGAAAAATGAAGCATTAAAAGGGTTTAGCACTACCAAAGTATG
>DTTG01000231.1:4350-5128 GCA_012964845.1 Fidelibacterota bacterium | reverse complement strand
TCTGGCGGATATAAAACAAATACTGACTTCCTGAAAAATACCTTTTACTATAAATATTCCCTTCAGGATGGTAAAACATCCACAAACTTTTCATTTGGATATTTAAGCCGGGGGAATGGTATTACTAACCAGTTAGAAAATGTGTATGAAAACCAATATGAAAGAAATTCTACTAAATTCTTTAATTCTAAAATTCAATGGGATTTTGGCAAAATTAAATTAGAATCAAATACACATTGGTTTGATCATAGAGATGAATTAGCCTATAACAAAAATATAGGCGGATGGGATAACTATTCCAATACTGAAATTGGTGCTAATTTTAATGCAAATGCTAAATCTAAATGGGGCAATAGAAAAACCGGCTTCACCTATAATCGTGAAACAAATTCCAATACCACTGTAAAAGAGATTACTCGGGATCACTATTCTCTTACCTATCAAGAATTTATATCATCCAAAAAAATAAATTTAGATTTCGGTTTAAGTACCAATTATTATGATGATTTCGGTTGGTATGCTGCACCAGGATATCAATTGGTATACAATATCAATAATAATGCAAATATTTATCACAAGTATGACCGTGGATTTCGACTCCCTTCCTTCTATGAAATGTATGCTGATGACTACATTTATAACGGAAACGAGAGCTTAAAAGGGGAATCTATAAACTCATTTGAATATGGTATTCAAATTTATGGATCTGCCGTACGAATGACAGCTTCACAATTTCCTGAACAAATACGGCTTCATCATTTAAATATCCATCTATAAC
>DTTG01000231.1:0-4340 GCA_012964845.1 Fidelibacterota bacterium | reverse complement strand
ATAAACTCATTTGAATATGGTATTCAAATTTATGGCTCCGCTGTTAGAATGACCGCCTCACAATTTTATAAAAATAGTGAGAATGTTATTGATTGGTATCCTGTAACATCTGGTAATACAAAAACATGGAATTCAACCAATGTAACGGATGTGCTCACATCTGGTCACAATATGCAGTTAGAACTTTATCCTGAAATAATTAAACGACTGAGTTTTATTGATCGATTTGAACTTGGATATGCTTATTTAGATATTGAACATAATGGCGAAAAAGATGATTATAAAAATATTTCTCATTATTTGAAACATCAGCTGGTGTTTGGCACTCAATACCGGCTCCCATTTGGAATTTCCCGCTCTTGGTATGTTCGTTATGAACAGCCAAATGACCAGGATAACAGAACTATTTTCGATACTCAAATCCATTATCAAATCTGGCGTATTGAGACTACATTAAATATTAATAATGTATTTGACGTACAATATGAAGATGTTGAGGATGTAACTCTTCCCGGAAGATGGATCAGATTCAGTCTCAGATATAATCTGTAACTTTTAACCACCTCTTAAAATTCACTCATAAAATAATCTGGAGGATTTAATTTATGTCTAATCATAAATTTCAAACTGAAGTCAGTCAATTACTGCATCTAATTATTCACTCACTATATTCCCATAAGGAAATATTTCTTAGGGAACTCATATCAAATTCATCCGATGCTTTGGATAAATTGAAATATCTAACCTTAACGGATGATACTTTCAAATCCCTGGAATTCACAGCGCAAGTCAACATCAACTTTAATGAAAAAGATAAAACACTCACTATTTCTGATAGCGGTATTGGAATGAATAAAGATGATCTGAAAGATAATCTGGGAACCATTGCTCGATCAGGTACCAAAAACTTTGTTGAAATACTAACCGGTGATTCAAAAAAGGATTCAAACCTCATAGGACAATTTGGTGTTGGCTTTTACTCCTCTTATATGGTTGCAGATAAAGTAGAGGTGATTAGTAAAAAAGCTGGTGAAAATACTGCATTCAAATGGACAAGTGATGGAAAGAGTGGATATAAAATTGAAGATGCTGAAAAAGATACTTTTGGAACAGATATCATTCTACAACTTAATGAAGAAGGTGAAAAATACCTAAACCGCTGGGAAATACAGAATATCGTTAAAAAATACTCAAACCATATTCCCTTCCCTATTTATCTTCATTGGGAAGAAATAACAACTAAAGGTGAAGGTGATAAGAAAAAGGAAAAGAAAGAAAATAAAACTGAACAAATAAATGCGGGATCAGCATTTTGGAAAAAATCAAAGGGTTCGCTCAAAGAAAAGGATTACAATCAGTTTTACCAATCTATAGCAGTTGATTATGAAGACCCCATCCTCCATATTCATACGCAGGCAGAAGGAACTTTAGACTATACCACCCTTTTTTATGTGCCTAAAAATGCTCCATTTGACCTTTTTAATCCAGACTTTCAACCGGGAGTTAAATTGTATGTAAAGCGTGTTTTTATTACCGATAATGATAAAGAACTCATGCCGACATATTTACGTTTTATTAGAGGGGTAATTGACTCAGAAGATTTACCTTTAAATGTAAGCCGGGAAATCCTGCAAAAAAATAGGGTCTTAGCAAAAATAAAAAATAATTCCGTTAAAAAGATTCTCTCTGAACTATTAAAATATTCTGAAGATAAAAAGAAATATACTGACTTCATTGATAAATTTGGAATTCCAATAAAAGAAGGATTATACCAGGACCACGATAATCGTGATGATCTGTTGGAATTAGTCCGTTTTAAATCAACAACTGAAGATGGGTATGTATCTCTTGCTGAATATGCCAGTAGAATCAAAACCGACCAAAAAGCAATTTACTATATTGTAGGTGATGATGAAGCAACCTTGAAAAATTCTCCCCTTTTGGAGATGTATAATGAGAAAGAAATTGAAGTCCTCATTATGGACCAGGATATTGATGAATTTGTTATTCCAACAATAAATAAATATAAAGAACATGACTTAAAATCTGTCAATTTTAGTGATGCCGCAGAAGAATTAAAAACAGATGAAGATAAAAAAGAAGAAACCAATATTAAACCTCTTCTGAAAAAAATGAAAAAGGTGTTGGGTGAACAGGTGAAAGATGTAACTGCCTCATCACGGTTAAAAGATTCACCTTCCTGTATTGTGGCAGACTCAAATGATCCCACGGCTAAAATGCAGGAGCTCATGAGAGCCATGGGCCAACCAGGACAGCAAGATATTAAGCCAATTCTTGAAATCAATCCTTCTCATGCAATCATCATTAAGCTAAAGAATATGAAAAAAAGTAAATCATTTGATGATATAAGCCAACTACTTCTCGATCAGGCCGTTTTGCTGGAAGGCGCTAAATTAAAGAACCCAACTGATTTTGTAGATCGTTTGAACACAATTTTAACAGAATCCCTATAATTTTCACCCTTTAAGAGACAAATTTAACAGAATAAGGAGTCTCTCACCCCTTATCCTTCTCGTGGGATCACAAATCTTGTGATCAATGTAACAGTATGTAAAATGTGACCTATGCCCATTGTCCGCCTCGTCAGAAAGCTGTAATTTTGCCTAGATGTAATTAGAAGTATTTTTATTTACAA
This sequence comes from Fidelibacterota bacterium, assembly GCA_012964845.1. Lineage (GTDB taxonomy): Bacteria > Fidelibacterota > Marinisomatia > SCGC-AAA003-L08 > D37C17 > D37C17. The sequence goes on along the minus strand of DTTG01000231.1, from coordinate 1,684 downwards.
AAAATAGGGAAAATGAAATGAAGAAAATAGTATTAGTTGGATTGTTGATTACAGGTCTGTTTGCAGTTAAAAAAGCAGATTATGCCCAAGTTATATCTTCGGATATACAAACAACTGTAATTGAATTCAATACCGAAAATTTTAATTTAGTACCGGTAAGTACTCCTGAGGGAATAATGCATTTGGCAAAACTTGAAAATGGCGCTTCATTCCTCAAGAAGGGCGCACCGGATTTACATAAAATATCCAGATCAATTATTATCCCTGATAACGCGGATATGGGTATTGAAATTCTTTCCTCAGAATTTACCGATTACAACAATATTTCCATCGCACCATCAAAAGGAAATTTATCTCGGCTAATTAATCCAGAAGATATTTCCTATGAATTTGGTGCAGAATATAGCCAGGATTCATTTTTTCCATCCACTCTTGCTGAGCTGCAGAATCCATATATTCTGCGAAGTTTACGCGGTCAGGCGGTAGATTTTCACCCCATTCAATATAATCCAATCCAAAAAGTATTACGAGTATATTCTAAAATTACTGTAAAAGTTTCTTCTTCTGGTGATGGCGGTGGAAATATGCTCAGCAGAAAAGCTGGTAAACAATTGATCGCCCGTGAATATAAAAATATTTATGAGAGTCATTTCCTGAATTTCAGGGATGATACCCGTTTTGACTATCTGGAAGACCGGGGAAATATGCTGGTGATTAGTTATAGTGGTTTTATGGAAGAAATGCAGCCATTGGTGGACTGGAAAAATAAAAAAGGCGTGCCCACAGAAATGGTGAATGTATCTGATATTGGTTCAAATTCCAGTGCAATTGAAAATTATGTAGATAACTATTATTATGAAAATGGGCTGACCTTTCTTCTACTTGTAGGAGATGCGGCTCAGATACCATCGCCGAGTATCAGTGGAAGTGCTTCTGATCCATCCTACGGATTTATCGAAGGGAATGATTCCTACGCAGAAGTCATTGTAGGCCGTTTTTCAGGCAGTACACCCGCTCACATTGCAACACAGGTAGAACGGTCAATAGAATATGAACAATCTCCCCAATCAGGCGCCGACTGGTATGATAATGCTCTGGGGATTGCCTCCAACCAGGGACCCGGTTTTGGCGGCTATACCGATGATGAATTTAATGATTTCATGTGGGATACTGTTTTATCAGGATTTACCTACGATAACTATGAAGATATTTATGATGGCAGCGGCGGTACCCTTTCCCAGGGAATTAACGCCATTAATAATGGTGTCAGCCTTATTAATTATACCGGACATGGGTCCATATCCAGTTGGGGTAATGGTGCTCCTCTTAGTACCTCCAATGTAAATTCACTCACTAATGATAACTTACTGCCCTTTGTCATTACCGTAGGCTGTAATGTGGGTGAATTTAATTCTACCAATGAATGTTTCGCTGAAGCTTGGCTCCGGGCAACCAACAATGGAGAGCCTACAGGCGCCATTGCACATTATGGTTCCACCATCAGCCAATCATGGGAACCTCCCATGCATGGACAATATGGTATGAATTTAATCCTCACTGAAAGTTATGAGAATCAAATTACCCGGTCCATTGGAGGAATTACAACCAATGGCTGCATGTATATGAATGATGCCCAAGGATCAAGCGGTGTGAATGAAACCAATTACTGGACGCTTTTTGGCGA
>DTTG01000230.1 GCA_012964845.1 Fidelibacterota bacterium | reverse complement strand
CAACTTACTGGTTGGGTAGCCAATATATAAATTTTTTTAAGAAAGCCATATTCCCTGAATTATATTTTAAGATTTTCGGGTATAAATATTTAAAAGATATTTGGCGAAAAAGTTCTCAGCTTGAGATTGAAAAATATTTAGCGGTGTTTAAACAGAGGGGTGCTCTGAAAGCTTCCCTGAATTGGTACCGGGCAAATATGAAAAATGATGATAAATCTATTGGTGATATTGCTGCGCCAACCTTAATTATTTATGGATTGAAAGATATGGCTATTGGAGAAAAATCGGTTGATGAATCAGAAAAATATCTCAAGGGCGATTATAAAATTGAAAAGCTGGAAACCGGTCACTGGCTCATTCAGGAATCCTTTGAAGCTGTCTCGAAAAGCATCATAAACCATTTGACTAATTACTCTCAATGACGATTAAGCTCATAACAATCTATTTAATGAGTCTGTTTTATATCTTTGCAGGCGCTCAGCATTTTGCAAACACGGATTGGTACATGAAAATTATGCCTCCCTATTTACCTTATCATAAAGAACTCATTTATTTAAGTGGTGTTATTGAAATTATATTGGGCACATTGCTTCTTTTTGAAAAAACACGATTTCTGGCAGGTTGGGGATTGATTTTGTTATTGATAGCAGTATTTCCAGCAAATATTTATGCTGCTCAAACCAATGGTGCTGCCATGGGTACTTCTGCTGCAATAGCATGGGGAAGGCTGCCTTTTCAGGCGGTATTTATTGCCTTGGCTTATTGGCATACGAAAGTTTAGAAACCCAATGTTACTCATTCTACTGCTTGTAGGGTGAAACTTATTTGCCTTAAAATTCTTCCACTGGATTTATAATAATCCATCTAATATCTTCTAATAATTACAATACACCATGTGTGGAATAATCGGATTATTTAATATACAGAATCAACAGGCGATGCGGACGGAAGCACTGAAAATGGCGGGAAAAATTCGTCATCGCGGTCCCGATTGGAGCGGAAGTTACAGTGATGAGTACTGCGTGCTCATGCATGAACGGCTTTCTATAGTTGATGTAGAGCATGGAGCCCAACCTTTATATGACACCAAAACCAAACGGGTACTGGCGGTAAATGGTGAAATCTATAACCATAAAGAGTTGGAGAAGAAACTCTCCAATTCTCATGACTTCCAGACTAACTCTGATTGTGAAGTTCTGCTCTATCTCTATGATGAATTCGGCGCGGATTTTTTAAATGAGATTGATGGTATTTTTGCATTCAGCTTATATGATCCTAATACAAAAGACTATTTTGTAGCCCGGGATCATATTGGCATTATTCCTCTTTATATTGGCTGGGATGAAAATGGAGTGACTTATGTAGCCAGTGAGATGAAATCCATAGAATCCTATTGCGAGAAACTGCAGGAATTTCCCCCGGGGAATTATTATAAAAATGGTGAATTTACACAATGGTATCAGCCCAATTGGGTTAATGAAATTCCAACAGATGCTGTGTCGTTACCAAAATTAAAAAAAGCCCTGGAAGATTCTGTGCATAAACAGCTCATGTGCGATGTGCCCTATGGAGTACTCATTTCAGGCGGATTGGATTCATCAGTCATTGCTGCAATTGCGGCGAAATACAGCAAAAAACGGGTGGAATCCGGTGATGCTGAAGAAGCCTGGTGGCCTCGCTTACATTCCTTTGCCATTGGATTGGATGGTTCTCCAGATTTGAAAGCTGCCAAAATTGTAGCAGATGCTATTGGCACAGTTCACCATGAATGCAAGTACACTATTCAAGAAGGATTAGATGCCCTTCGGGATGTGATTTACCATTTGGAAACCTATGATGTGACCACCATCAGGGCGGCAACTCCCATGTATCTCATGGCACGGAAAATTAAGAGTATGGGAATTAAGATGGTACTTTCCGGTGAGGGTGCAGATGAAGTGTTTGGCGGTTATCTCTATTTCCACATGGCGCCCAATAAGGAAGAACTCCATCATGAAACGGTGCGGAAATTACAGAAGCTCAGTAAGTATGATTGTCTGCGAGCTAATAAATCTATGGCAGCCTGGGGGATTGAAGCGCGAGTACCATTTTTAGGCAAAGAATTTTTAGAATATGCCATGAATATTGATCCGGCTGATAAAATGTGCAGCGATGGAAAGGCGGAGAAGTATGTGCTGCGAAAAGCCTTTGAAGGTATAATTCCAGATGAAGTGCTCTGGCGGCAAAAGGAGCAATTTTCTGATGGAGTGGGCTATAATTGGATTGACTCCCTTAAGGCAAATGCGGATGAAAAAGTATCTGATGATAATTTGGCAAATGCAAAGCGGAAATTCCCAATTCAACCCCCCACCACCAAGGAAGGGTATTATTACCGAGAAATATTTGATGAAATGTATCCCTCAAATGAGGCGGCCTTAACGGTTGAAGCAGGTCCATCCATAGCCTGTTCATCACCTGTGGCATTCCGTTGGAGTAAAGAATTTGAGAAGATGGATGACCCTTCAGGCAGGGCGGTTGCGGTCCATTCAAAGGCGATTAAGGGAGTTTGAAACGAATCATGAATATTGAATAGCGAATAATGAATTTAGAATTATCTGACTCAAAAACACTGAAACTTAGGAACTCAGGAACTTTGGGACTTTGTCACTCAGATAAAATAGTCCTAATTTTCTGTCCCCCCATTTTACCATAAAAAAGGAGATTTATGTCAACTTCTGTAGCTTTAGATATTGACCAATATGCCATAAATATTGCCAAAGGGCTGATAATGGATACTGTCCGAAAGGCTGATTCCGGGCATACGGGCGGTCCATTATCATCAATGGATTATACTTATACGCTTTTTAAAGAATTTTTAAAATTTGACCCGGATGATCCACAGTGGAAAGACAGGGATCGGTTTGTATTATCAGCTGGTCACGAATCTGCCCTTATTTATACCATGCTCACCTATATTGGCTGGCTGGATTTGGATGATTTGAAGCAATTCAGGCAATTGGGATCACGGACTCCTGGTCATCCTGAACGGGGATTAACTCCTGGAGTAGAAGCTACTACTGGACCCTTGGGACAGGGCGTGGGAAATGCAGTTGGAATGGCAGTTTCTGAATGTATTTTACGCCATCAATTTGGTGAAGATGTGATGAATCATTATACCTATTGCCTGCATGGAGATGGAGACATCCAAGAGCCAGTTTCCCAAGGTGCTATTGCATTAGCAGGGCATTGGGGGTTGGGAAAACTCATTAATTATTATGACGCAAATAACGCCCAAATTTCTGGGAAAGTTACTCGTTCAGACTCCGCTGATATAGTTAAAATTTATGAAGCTAATGGCTGGCATGTGCAGGAAATTGACGGTCATGATCGGGAAGCCATTCGTGATGCTATCCGTAAAGCACAAATGGAAATTGAGAAACCATCCGTGATTATTGGCAGAACTACTATGGCTAAAGGCTGTGCAACTATGGAAGATGATCATAATACCCATGGTGCACCACTACCGCCTGAAGAAATTGCAGCTACAAAAGAAAAGTTAGACTTGAATCCGGAAGAATTCTTTCAATTGCCCGAAGATGTGGTAGAGGATTTCAGGAAAGGATTTGAATTTGCACGATCTGAGGTTGCTGCCTGGAAATCTGCCTTAGAAACGCGAATGGAAGAGGTTGAATTTGCTGAAAAATGGAATATTGCATTTGGTGATACCCTGCCTTTATTTGATTTACCTGCTTATGAGCCGGGGCAGAAAGTAGCCACCCGTAAAATTTGGGGTCCCTTTATAGAAAAATTTGCAGAAAGTCATCCTACATTGGTTGGGGGTTCTGCTGATTTGGAGCCATCCAATGTAACAACCGGATTTGCTAATTTGGTTGGAGATTTTACCCAGAATAATAGATTGGGTAGGAATTTTGCTTACGGCGTGAGGGAATTCCCCATGGGAACCATCAATAATGGTATTGCACTGCATGGTGGCTTGGAAGTATTTGGTGCCACCTTTTTTGTGTTTTCCGATTATGAAAGGCCAGCTATTCGATTGCGGGCTTTGCAAGGATTACCAGTGGTCTCTGAATATACCCATGATTCCATATTTGTGGGTGAAGATGGACCCACGCATCAACCCGTAGAGCATTTAATGGCTTGCCGAGCGATTCCTAATTTATTGGTATTGCGCCCTGGAGATGCTAATGAAGCAATAGTTGCCTCCCGAATTGCATTTGAACAAACCAATCGCCCTGCATTGGTTTTGCTAACCAGGCAGGGATTGCCTGTATTTGACAGAAATAAATATCCGTCTGCTGAAGAATTTAGAAAGGGCGGCTATATCATGCAGAATTGTGAAGGAACCCCTGAAGTTGTCATAATTGCCACTGGTTCAGAAGTATGGGTGGCATTGGAAGCTGCTGAAAAGATTTCTGAAAATAAAGTGAGAGTGGTAAATATAGGATGTTGGGAATTATTTGATGAGCAATCTTTGGAATACCGCCAATCTGTTTTAGGAGATGAATCTGCCTTACGAGTTTCCATTGAAGCAGGAGTTACATTGGGCTGGGAACATTATACCGGATTGAATGGACTTAATATTGGAATTAATACCTTTGGAGAATCCGCACCAGGAGGAGAAGTTGCAGATCATTTTGGTATAACACCGGAAAAGGTTGCAGATAAGATTCAAAAGTATATAAATTCATAGTTTTACATGTTAATAAATATTCCTCCAATTTAAATACTTAAGCTGTTTAAATTACTACCCGCATATTATTGCAAAAATTCCACTATTATGATTATAATTAAGGATATGAACATTCATGGCTAAATGGAATAAAACCACCTTTATTTCCTCCATAAAAGAAAATTGTGAACCCCGTGTTCAAACTACTATTATGGATTTAATTAGATTTGCTGAAATAGATGCCGATCAAGTATCCTGGGGAAGAGGAGAAGGTTATGGCACCATGACTTTTAAATGTAAATCTGATGATTATGGAATAATTCCGCTCTTTCATATCACCACCAATGGACAAATAAAATTTCAGTTAAATTATTTAAGGCAGAAGTGCAGAAAAAAAGAAATATTGCGCGATTATCAACTTAAATTAGAATCAAATTTTATGATGGATTTTGGTGAATCTTATTATCCTTCTGATATTTATCATAAAATGGGTGAGATGTTTACAATAAGGACGGAAGT
>DTTG01000229.1 GCA_012964845.1 Fidelibacterota bacterium | reverse complement strand
AGCCACCTTTTTTTACCTTGGCAAACTTCCCATTGCACCGGGGACTTGGGGAAGTATGGGGGCATTAATTTTATGGCTTTTTCTCCCGGTAACCACCTCAGTTCATCTTTCCGTAATTTTAATACTCTTTGTATTGGGTGTGTATTCATCTCAACAAGTTGCAAAATATATGCAGGTTCATGACCCCTCCGAAGTGGTAATTGATGAAGCCGTGGGTATGGGAATTTCACTTTTTATGCTTCCTCATAGTTATGGTCTTTACCTTCTCGCTTTTATTGTTTTCCGAATTTTTGATATTCTAAAACCATCTTTTATTTATCAAGTCCAAAACCTCCCTGGTGGATGGGGAATTATGCTGGATGATGTTTTAGCCGGTGTATTTACTCTGGCAATCGTCTCTGGTATTGCTTCCATTTTGTGAACGCAGCTGTACTCACCATCGGCGATGAACTCCTTCAGGGTTTCACCGTTGATACAAATTCTTCCTGGCTGGGCACAATCCTGCTTCCCTACAATATCAGAATCACAAAAAAAATTACCGTTGGAGATAAGCTTAATGATATTATTTCTGAAACACAAAATATATTGGATGATAAATATGATTTTTTGTTTGTCACCGGCGGCTTAGGACCCACTCATGATGATATAACCAAAGAGGCTTTTCGTCAACTATTGGATGATGAAATTATTTTTGATGAAAATTATTATTTACAATTAAAGCAACATTTTGAAAAACGATCCATTAAAATGCCTGAAAGTAACCGCAGCCAGGCAATGCTCCTTAAAACAGCTGATGTAATTCCCAATGATAATGGTACTGCACTTGGCATGCACTTATTAATTAAAGGCACACATACATTTATCATGCCGGGAGTTCCAGGAGAAATGCGAAGTATGGTAAATAAATATATCATCCCAAATTATATTAAAAAGACCCCCGTAGAAAATTTCATTACCATAAAAACGGCTGGTATTATGGAAAGCCATTTGGCAGAAAAAGTAAACGGGTTAATGGAAAAATATTCACATTCATTTCGATTTGCATTTCTACCTCATTATTCAGGTGTATCATTCAGAATAAATAAGTTGGATGAAAATGAAAACCTACTCAATGTAAAAGATGAATTCTTTAAGGCCATGCTGCCCTATGCTTATGGGATAAATGACAACACTTTAGAAGAAATTCTCGGACTCAAATTAATTGAATATAAATTCACCATCGCTACAGCCGAATCCTGTACTGGTGGATTAATTGGCAAGCGTTTAACAGATTCTGCCGGAAGCTCAGAATATTTTTTAGGAAGCGTTACAGCCTACAGCAATCAATTGAAAACCTCTCTGTTAAATGTTCCCAATGATATTATTCAAAAATTTGGAGCTGTGAGTGAAGAGGTTGCCTTGGAAATGGCAAAGGGGGTTAGAGCTAAAACCGGAGCAGATATTGGTATTAGTACTACGGGTATTTCAGGACCGAGTGGAGGGACAAAAACAAAACCTGTTGGATTGGTTTATATTGGAGTAGTAACGCCAGAAAAATCAATGGTGAAAAAATATAATTTTAATTATGGTAGAAATATCCATCGGGAAATGACCACCACAGCAGCTTTAAATATTACACGATTGGCAATTGAACAAGGGTAAAGTCGCAGTTTAGCCACTAATGTTGATAAATTACACATATGAAAAAGCGATTAAAGTGTTTACGTTGTGGCTGTCAAAAGCTTTACTCTGTCCGAAGAGAAAAGGTGCGATGCAGCAGTTGTGGCTACGAATGGAAACCCGGCAAATTGCCCCTGCATTTAACCCGGAAAGAATGGTCCAATATTTTGCACTGGTTTTTAAGGGGTTTACCAGTAGTTGCAATAGCTCAGGAAACAAGGGTTCACAGACAACGTATTTTGCGTGCTTTAACCTATGTAAGAAACAGTTTTCAGAAAGGTACTCTGGATATCTTTTCAGGTACTGTTGAAGTTGATGAAACCTATATTGGAGGGCAGTGGAAGAACAAAAGACACAGCGCAAAAGCAGGTGGCAGTAAGCGTGGTAGAGGAACTTCCAAAACGCCCGTATTTGGTATTTTATGCCGGGGTGGGAAGGTATGGGCTCAAGTGGTTGATGATCTAGAAGCAAAGACATTATTACCCTTGATCTCCAGATGGGTAGAGCTTGGAAGTACGGTCTGTTCTGATACCTGGAAAAGCTACACTGGCGTTGCTGCAAATGGCTATGTACATCGCATGGTAAAACATAATGAAGGTGAGTATAGTGATGGTAAGGGTAACCACATTAATGGTCTTGAAGGGTTCTGGGGATATCTTAAAAGAAGACTCTCTGCCAAAGGTGGTATCAGAAAGGAGAGATTGCCATTGTATCTGGCTGAATATGTTTGGAAATATAATCATAGAAATGATAGTATTGATTTACAGAAAAAACTCATTCTTCAACAACTTGGAAGGTGTCATGTTTAGTGGCTCTTTTACGACTTTACCCTAAATCAATATTAAGATAAATTTATTTCGGAACATCCCCATTTAATATGCATTTGAAATACCTTGTTTATTTTTAAAGCAAAATGAAAACTCTATATTCATCATTATTCATTCTGTTGATTGCCATTCAGGTTTCTGCACAAGATTCTGACAAATTAATCCTGCTTCAAGCAAAGGCAGATAATTATTACAATCAGGGGAATTACAGCAATGCCATTATTGTGTTTGAAGATTTATTGGCTGAGCAGGAAACAGCCTACGGCAAGGATGATATTAGAGTGGGAGAAACACTAAATCGCCTGGGTGAAATGTATTCTATAATGGGAATGCCGGATATTGCAGATTATTATTTTCAGCAAGCAATATTAATATTTAAAAACTCATTCCAATCGGAAAAAAATGCATTGGAGATTCCCCTCTTAAACCTTTTAAAAATTTACTCTTACCAAAATGATTCCCTCGGAATGCAAATCGTTGAAAAACAATTACATTCTATTTCTACAATTTTTCAGTCTCCCAATAACATTTATCCTGAATTCCCATTAGAAGAGAATACCCTTTTTTCACCTGAAGAAGATATGGCATTTGATAAAATGAATTTGGGATTATCGTATATGGAACACGGTTTATATTCTGAAGCTGCCATTCAATTTAATGAAGCATTGGATAATCGAACCGATAATCTGGATTTGCAATTTTTGATGGATTTCTTCCCAGATGATTCCACTCTTGCACAAAATATGACGGACGCATTTTCATTTCAAATTGATTATGATACAACTGGTGCATCCTATTTTTATTTGGCGCTATTTAATTCTTCAAAAAATGAAGCTTACGGATTTATTCAAAGTTATATTTACAATCAGCCATCCGATTTAAGAGGTCTCCTATTGTATTCAAATTTACTTTTTGAAAATGGTGAACATTTTGATGCATTGTTCCAATACCAAAAAGTATTGTGGCTGAATCCACAAAATTTAGATGCTCAAATTGGGGTTGGGTTATGTCTGTATCATTTAGGTGAATTTAGAGATGCTGCTTCTGCTTTAAGAAGGTCTCTTAAAATTGACCCCTATAACCATATCTCCTATTACTATTTAGGATTGTCATTAATGGCAGATGAAAATTTTCGTGAGGCCATACCAAATCTCACCCAATCTCTTCTTTTGGATCCAGAAAATAGTGACACTTATTACAATTTAGGAAAGTCATATTTTGAATCGGGAAAAATCATCCAGGCCAGAGAGGCATTTAACAGAACCATTAATATTAATCCACAATATGGACCTGCCTTTTACTATCTCGGACTCATCAATGAAAACATTATGGAAATTGAAAAAGCCGTCAATGCTTATTCTCAGGCATGGGAGTATTCTCCGGAAATTGAAGATGTACATTATCGGTTGGGCATGCTTTTATACCGTACCGGGCAGCTTAAACAGGCAATGGAGCCCCTCCGTCAATTCATTATAACACAACCGGACAGCATTCATGTATTAAAGGCGATGGGCGAAATTTTCATTTCAGAGAACCGTTTTCCTGAAGCCATTGATACCTATAATAGAATTAGGGAAATATTTCCTGAAGAATTGGATATTAACATTGCCCTGGCAGAATCTTATTATCAATTAAAATATTTTGAAAATGCAATAAATGTTTACAGAGATATTCTACTATTTGATGATGAAAATTATGAAGTAATGATCAGGATGGGGAGTATTTTTAACGAATTGGGTGAATTTAATGAGGCAGAAATTATTTTTAATGAGGCCATAAATTGTACAATCCCTACCATGCAAATGTATTATCAGCTTGCTTTAACTTATGGTATTCAGGGGAAATTCATGTCAGCTATTTTGGCATTCCAGGAAGCCCTGCTCCTGAAGCCTGATGATGTGCAAATAAAATACCAATTAGGCGTGGCATATATGGAGGTGGGTGATTGTAATATAGCAGCACAATATTTTGAAGAATATATAGCTCAAAATTCAAATGATGAAATTGCTTTTTTTCTTTTAGGTAAATGTTATTTTGAAACAAGTGATTATCCAGCTGCACTTTTAGCATTACAGAGAGCCAATGGATTATCACAAAATGATCATCGAATATTGTATTTTATTGGCAAATCCCTTTCTGGCTTAGATGAAGAATTAGATGCTGCACGGACTTTCAGGGAAGCGCTTAAAATTGATCCTGAAGACCCGGAAATATATTTTGCATTGGGGAAATCCTATTATAAGCTGAATAAAAACAAAAAAGTAAAAGAAACCTTGGATATCCTCAATATGCTTGACCGCACGATGTACAACCAATTGCGCTCAGAAATTTCCGGGCGATAATTTTGCAGCAAATCCCTTGTGGATTTAAGATAAAAAACTATCTATGGAGTTAGGCAACTCTTCAACAATAAATTACACTACTAAAAACAAGGAGATGTTATGAGTTTAGGACCTTGGGAAATTGTACTTGTAGTATTGGTAATAATTATCCTCTTCGGGGGTAAAAAAATTCCCGAACTTGCCCGCGGCTTGGGAAAAGCTTTAAAAGAATTTCGGAAAACAACCAAAGACCTGAAAGATGAAGTAAACTCTGCTGCAGAAGATGTAAAAAGTGCAGTTGATGAAACCAAAGAGTAATTCGATTTCTGGCGGCTGCCTGTGCGGAGAAGTGGAATTTACCTTCACTCTCCCCATAAAATGGTGCGCCAACTGCCATTGCACCCGCT
>DTTG01000228.1 GCA_012964845.1 Fidelibacterota bacterium | reverse complement strand
GCATTATTTAATTGTCCTATCGTTCTTATGCATATGCAGGGAAACCCTCTAACAATGCAAAATGAACCGATTTATGATGATATAATGGATGAATTGAAACATTATTTTGAATCAAAAATTGAACTGGCTAAAAATATTGGGTTGAAGGATAGTCAAATTATAATTGACCCGGGTATTGGATTTGGAAAACGAATAATTGATAACGATACAATTATTAACAAACTGGGTGATCTAAAACAATTTGGGTTTCCGGTTTTAATTGGAATATCGAGAAAATCTTTCTTAAGCATAGATGATGATGAAGTTGAGGATAGATTACCAGCAACATTAGGCGCTACTGCTTTGGCTGTTAAAAATGGTGCAGATATTATCAGGGTTCATGATGTGAAAGAAAATTATCGGATGCTTACTGTTATTTCCAGAATAATACAGAGAAATTATGTAAATGAGATAATTGTGTAAATGCAGTTTGATCTACGAGAATTCAACGAAATATTTAACCTCTCAAAATCCAAATATCGGGAAATGCGGAGGTATCTTTGACAAAAAAACAATCCAGGACTCTATAGCAAAACTTCAGGAAAAAACGACACAGCAAAAATTTTGGGATGATAATTATTCTGCGCAGAAAATATTAAAGCAAATCAGTTCATATGAAAATGAATTAAAAATGTGGAATGAGCTTGATGAACAATATGAGGAAGTGGAGTCTTATTTAGAATTGCTCCAGGAAGGAGAGGAAGTAGTAGAAGATGCAGATCAGGCCTTGGACTCATTTGGAAAATTCATTGAAAAGGTTCAGATCCGTAAACTTCTAAACGGTAGAGATGATCATCGTAATGCAATTTTAACTATTCATCCAGGTGCTGGAGGGACAGAATCGCAGGATTGGGCCAGGATGTTATTTCGCTTATATTCCCGGTGGTGTGAAAGAACGGGTTACAAAGTTAAAATATTAGACTACCAAGATGGCGATGAAGCTGGTTTAAAAGATGTGAGCATTGAAGTCTCAGGAGATTATGTTTATGGGAATTTGAAAGCTGAGAGAGGTGTCCATCGTCTGGTACGTATTTCTCCCTTTGACAGCAATTCTAAACGTCATACATCATTTGCATCTGTATTTATTTTCCCTATTATTGATGATGATGTTGAAATAACTATAGAAGACAAAGATATTAGAATCGATACTTATAGAGCAAGTGGTGCCGGGGGACAGCATGTTAACAAAACAGATTCTGCTGTACGAATAACTCATATCGAAAGTGGAATTGTTGTTCAGTGTCAAAACGAAAGAAGTCAGTTGAAAAATAAAAATACCGCCCTAAAAATGATGAAGGCCAGATTATACCAGCAGAAAATGGAAGAAAGAGCCGCTTCACAAGAGCTTCTGTCTGAACAAAAAAAAGAAATTGGATGGGGGAGCCAAATTCGCTCTTACGTTTTTCATCCCTATAATTTAGTAAAAGACCATCGAACCAAATATGAAACGTCAAATATTCAAGCTGTTATGGATGGAGATATTGATAATTTTATTAGAGCATACTTATTAGATAAATTGGAACAATAATTGGAAGCTGAACACAAAAATTTACAAGAGATAATTAAATTTCGTTTAGAAAAACTGGAAAAAATTAAAAATGCAGGTATTAATCCTTACGCTTATAATTTTGACAAAAAAGATTCAATTGAATCTTTAACTCAAAAAGGTGAAAATGGAATTGGTGAAAAAGTGATGACCGCCGGAAGGATGGTATCTTTTAGAAAGATGGGTAAAGCAAGTTTTACTCATATTCAGGATGAAAATGGAAAAATTCAAATTTATTTGAAAAACGATTTACTGCCAGAATCAATTTATGATAATATTGTCCGCAATCTTGATTTGGGGGACATAATTGGATGTACGGGGGAGCTTTTTGTTACTAAAATGGGCGAATTATCCATAAAAGCAGATAATATAAACATTCTATCAAAAAACATACGTCCTTTGCCAAATATGAAGGAAAAAGAAGGGGAATCATTTAATGCATTTGAGGATAAAGAATTACGATATCGCCATAGACAATTAGACCTGATTGCTAATCCCTCTATAAAAGCTGTTTTCAAGAAAAGAGCCAAAATTATTTCATCAATTAGAAAATATTTGGATGATAATAATTTTATTGAGGTAGAAACTCCAGTTCTCCAGCCAGTTTATGGCGGAGCATCTGCCAGGCCATTTACTACCTTTCACAATACACTTGAACAATCTCTGTATTTGAGAATTGCAGACGAATTGTATTTAAAGCGATTAATTGTAGGTGGATTTGAAAAAGTATATGAACTTGCAAAAAATTTCAGAAATGAAGGTATGGATAGAAATCATAATCCTGAATACACATCCCTGGAGTTTTATCAGGCATATTCTGACATTTATGAAATGATGGAATTTACTGAAAAACTATTTAAACAAGTTGCAGAGAAAACAGGTGATAACACTCTGTTATTTGGTGGACATACGATTGATTTTAAAAAGCCATTTCTTAAAAATACGATGTTTGACCTTTTGCAGGAATATACCAAAGAAGATTTATCTGAAATGGATGAAAATGAATTAACTGATTTTGCAAAATCTAAATCTATAGATATCAGTGATGGAATGAATTATGGTCAGGTATTAGATAAAATATTTGGCGAATTGGTGGAACCGCACTTAATAGAGCCTATATTTGTAACTGATTATCCAAAAGCTATTTCACCACTTGCAAAGGAAGACCGTAATGGTAAAGCGGACATTGTTGAAAGATTTGAATTATTTATTGCAGGAATGGAATTTGCAAATGCGTTTAGTGAATTAAATGATCCAATTGAACAAAGAAGCCGGTTAGAATCTCAAGCAAAACTTCGAGATTCTGGGGATGAAGAAGCTCAAATAGTTGATGAAAATTTTCTTCAGGCAATGGAAATTGGTATGCCTCCAACCGGTGGGGTTGGCATTGGAGTTGACCGGCTTGTAATGCTGCTTACCCAACAAGAGTCAATAAAGGATGTTATATTATTTCCGGCAATGCGCCATGAAGATAAATGAATCTCACCACCCGGATTGCCCTTCGGCATCTCCTGTCTAAACATAACTTCGGGTTCATCTCTTTTTCTACTATTCTCAGCATTATTGGTCTCATGCTTGGAATTTCAGCCCTAATAATTATATCATGTATTTCAGATGGATTTAATGATGTTATAAATAATAAATTATCTGGAATTGATGGACATATTAGAATTCATAGCTATTTGACCGATGAAATCAAGGAAGAGAATTTTCATGAAATTGATTCTATTTTCCATGCAGCATATCCACTTTTAAAATATACAACTCCATATATTGAAAAGCATGCAATTATCAGGAAAGGCTCCCATTCTGAAGGTATAATTTTATACGGTGTGCCAGAAAGAGCCTTAAATGATATTTTCCAATTAAATCAATTTGCCAATACTCAACCTGTATTTAAAAAGAAAAATAGCATTATTGTGGGAAATAGATTAGCTGATTTAATGGATATTACTGAAGAGGACAATGTCATTATTATAAATCCAGAAAAAATGGCATCTCATCAATTACTTGAGGCTGAAAATTTTACGGTTGTAAATACATTTCAAACTGATTTCCCTGAGTATGATCGATTATTGGCTTTTATACCACTTGAAAAAGCACAGAGTTACTTTGGATTGGAATCACAAATGACAGGATTAATCCTTAATGTCGAAAATCCCAGTAAAGTGGAAAATGCAGATTTAATAATATCTGAATCATTAGGAATGCTGCCGTACATGACAATAACGTGGAAAGAAAGGCATGCAAGTTTATTGGATTGGTTAAATGTTTATGACATTCCAATTAAATTAATAATGTTTTTTATTACTGCAGTGGGAGTATTCAATATTGGAGCATCCTTATGGATGATTATACTCGAAAAGACCAGAGAATTCGGCATTCTTCAATCAATGGGACTCACAAAATCACAAGTGAGGGAAATAATAATAAAAGAAGGCACAATTATTGGTTTATCGGGTAGTATCCTTGGAATATTATTGAGTTTATCTGTTTTATATTTAGAATCAGTTTATCATATTATTCAGTTGCCCAATGATATTTATTTCATGAATTATTTACCTGTTAAAATCTCTTCTGTTTACTTTTTCTTTTATCCCATAATCACATTTTTAATAACGATTGGTTTTTCCTATATCCCCGCAAAACATGCCTGTAAAATAACCCCCTCAGAAGCACTTCGTTATGAATAGACTCAAATTCATACTTAAATTTATTGTGAGTAAACAGAATACTGGAAAATACAATTGGAATTTACTGTTTCCGTTTGCTGGTGTGATAATTGGCTGTTTCACTGTGGCTTTAACTCTGGCGGTTATGGAAGGTATGGAATATGCCATATTTACAAAATTGGAAAATATCTCATTTCCAGGTAAATTGATGAATATAAACTCAATAATTACTGAAGAATTAGAAGATTATCTGCATACAAATGGTATCCAGTCACAAAGTGGAATTGAAGATCAAATTATAATAATGAATGGTGGTGAATTCAGGCTTGTAACTATTCATGGCATTGAGGATTTCGGGGCATTTAGGCAAAATGTATTTTCACCTGAATTAATTGAAATTGATAGTTCATTTGGAAATTCTAATCTGTATATTGGCAGAGCACTTGCAACACGGTTAGATTTATCCCTGGGAGATGCAATATTAATTGCTCACCCTGAACGAATTAATATCTTTACTGGATTACCAAACAGGAAACAAATGGTTGTAGGAGGGATTTTCGATGTAGAAATTCTGGATTACAATCAAAAACATATTTTCTGTAAATATAATTTAATAAGCGATTTTCTTCCGGAAAAACAAAACACCCTTTATTTAGATAAACCTTTGGACGTTCAATTTTTAAGTAATATTAAAGAATTATTCCCCGAAATTAGATATAAGTTTTGGGAGGAAAACCATGGTACGTTTATTTCAGCCATGAAATTAGAAAAATACACCTATTCAATAATTGGATTCCTAATAGTTGGTATTGCAGGTTTTACGCTCATGAGTATGATGAGTCTGTCTGTAATGCAGAAAATTCCGCAAATTGGCATATTACGCGCTGTTGGGATGAAAGCCGTAGATATTAAATATATATTTATTTTTCAAGCAATATCAACTTCAATAATTAGCAGCATAATCGGAATTCTATTG
>DTTG01000227.1 GCA_012964845.1 Fidelibacterota bacterium | reverse complement strand
TTTGCTTGTGTTCCCGGGAGATACAGACGGCTCCTCCGGAAGCGATTTCTTGAAGATTTATATTGAGCATGTTTTTTAAGGAGTGGAAGTGATTCGTTGATAATACCGGGGTGAGCTGATTTAACTACTACTTCAATTCGGGCTTGAAGAACAAAATACTGACCGCCATTGTCAATTACAGAAAGTTTACCATGTTTTATTTTTAATTCAGAAAGTGTTTTTTGAGAAGTACTTTCTAATTTTGAAAGATGGAGAACTTTGGTTTTAGATTGGATATCAATTTTAACTCCACCAGAGTTGTTAGGCACAAATTCTACATAAAAATCTGACTTAGCCGTTGGATTTCCACTGGAATATTTCTTTTTTGGCATTGATATCTTGATAGATTATTAAATAATAATAAAAATTAAGATGGGAAAGTTAATGTATTATGATTGCTTTGACCTTATAATTTTTAGGATGAAAATAAATTTGATTTTTATTTTTATTAGGTTTAATCATTGAGTAAACTACGTGGTCAATCAAGATATAAAATGGAGTGAAACATGAAATATTTTTCAATAATATGTTATAGTTTATTATTACTATCATTGTCTTTTATGGGAGAACATCCTGAGCATCCGGAACACCCAGAACACCCGGAGCATCCAAGTAAAAAGACTACGCCAGTTTCTGCCCAGGCTGTTGGAAAGGCTGTAGCTGAATTTATTGCCAGTGATGCAAAATTAAAAGGTGGTAAATTTTTGGTGTTTGATGGATCTGCTAAGGAAGCTCTGCAGCTGGAACTACTTAAGATTCACATGGATCGTCTAACCGGATTAGGTAATGATACCTATTTTGCTTGTGCTGATTTTCAGGCTTCTAATGGAAAAGTATATGATTTAGATATTTTCATGAATGGTAAATCAACCGATGACCTGGCTGTGACGGAAATATCTGTCCATAAAGAGGAAGGTGTAGAACGTTATGGCTGGAAGGAAAAAAGGGGAGTATGGGTAAAAGTAAAGTAGTAACTAATTAAATATAATAAACTGAAAGGGGTTCGAAATTTCGGACCCCTACTGTTTTTTAGTTGGATTTTGAAAAATATCTTTCATAAAGTCCCCGGGTGAATCCATTTCCCTGACTGTATATAAGGAATGAGGTGAGCAGAATACTGAATAAAATCACCATATAAACTACCGCTCGAATTTCTATAAATGTTTCTTCTATCCCTGTAGGTAAGTTCATGTGCATGGGGACTTCTGCCAGTACTGCTGCTGCCAACCCTTTTGGAATGATAAATGATATCATGGCAGCTTCACTGTTAGGTGTCTCTTTAGATATAAATATCCGGCTTAATAGTAAGCGACCGCCATAAATGAGAACGGTTAGTAAAATTCCAATAAAAAGAATCTTGAAATTCCCAAATTGAATGGACATCCCCAGAAAAATAAAAAAGAAGGTTTTCACCAGAAAAATAACTTCTGAAAACAAGGTTTTCTCAATACTGGTAAATTCGGTTAAATGGTCGGCACCGAACTTCTGCACAATATTAAGGGGGATTTTTTTTGAATTTGCCAATACCACACCAAATATTAAAACTGAAATAGGACCGCTGTATCCCAGATTTTCAGATAGTCCATAAAGAAGGAAAATAAACGCCAGGGAGGTGAATATGGTATTGGGGAATTTGCGAATTTTCTCTAAAATAGTTGACCAAATTACCGCACCCCCAAATCCAACTAACAGAGACATTGCCATGGTAGCTATGAGGTTTGTACCAATAAACTCCATTATAGTTTTATGTCCAGATTCAAAGGTTTTCAAAATTCCCAGTGCAATGATAATACTCAAAACATCGGTAATAGCCGATTCAACCACCAAAGTTGATTTTGTATTTTCGGAGAGGTCTAACATGCGCACAATGGGTACTACTACAGCCGGGGATATGCTCCCTAAAACAACAGCAATAAAAAGGGCGGGCATGAGGTCATTCCCCATGATGTAATATGCTATTCCCGTGGTAATGAGAACTGTGAATATGAAAGTTGCCAATGTAAGTACAACACAGTCTTTCAAAGATGTTTTCAGAGTATCCAAGGTCAAGTGGCTGCCACCTTCAAACAACATGAGTACCAGTGCTACAGCACTGAGCAGGGGGCCCACATAGCCGAAATCATCTGGGGAGACGATACCAAATAAGGGACCAATTAGTATCCCAATAAAAATCAGTGGTAGCACATCGGGAACGCGGGTACGTTCAAACAAGGCGGTGAAAAAGTGGGCGGCAAATATAATCAACCCGATAGAGAATACAAAAGTAGAGATGGTTTCCATTTAGTCCATAATTCGTTAATTATTAAGTGTTACAGTATTTCAATTTAAAACAGAAAATTATAATGAATTCAATAATTACATGTTAGAATTAATCATTGAGATTATTTTCCAAAGCATCCCGGCTCATATAGGTTCCCCATAGGGCAAATAAAAGAGAGGGTATATATGCTGCTCCAAATAAAATTTTGAAAAATTGGGGATTCCAAATACCCAAGATAATAAAAATCAATAAAATGCCAGATTCAATATTTTTCCAGATATTTAAATATGAAACGATCCATGATAATCGATTTGGAGTTTGCAGATGCTTTTGGATGAGAAACCAGGCATACCACCTGAAAAAGAAGAATTCCAATACCAGCATGCTTCGATTGAACCAATCAGGCGCTTCCCAGAATATCCATAAATTGAATGGTTTAATTGGCAGGGGCCAGAGGAAGTGAATTTCTCGAAACCAAAAAAAAGTATCCAAAACGATATGGGTGAGCATTCCCAAAACCAATCCCTTACCAACTGATTTCAATGAAGGATTATTTTTCAATTCTGACCAAATTGCAAAAAGAAGATATATTAAAATCAGAGTGAAAAAACTATGTGAGAAAGTCCGGTGAAAAATATGTTCTGCCTGATGGATGGGATAAAATAGTGACCCGATTGCAACAGCGATAACATCCAAGTCAGGTAATATGGCACCAAATATTATTGCCGGGAAGAGCCTTCTTTCATGAGAGAGAAATCGTCGAAATTGATTTCCAAAAGCGGCGTGTAATCCAGCTTGGGGCATATTAATATATAAATCTATCAATTAGCTGCACATATCAATTTACATATTCATTTGTTAATGGAGCGAAATCATTTTTAAGGGTTGAAAATTAAAGGGTAAATTTGGTGGCATGGAAATTGGGAAAAGTATTTAGGAATAAAGCATGGAAGAAAAATGTAAAAAGCAAGCTTTGAGAATGTTTTCATATGGAGTGTATGTTCTCACCTCTGAAAATGAAGGAGATTATTGTGCCTCAACTATCACTTGGGTAAGCCAGGCATCCTTTGAGCCGCCGCTGATATCAGTCTGCATTAAACGGGGAAGCGTCTCCTATGAAATTGTCAAAAAGAGGGGAGAATTTATTCTTCATCTGTTAGGAGAAAACCAAAAAAATATGGCTTTGTCTTTTTTTAAACCAACTATATTGGAGCATGGCAAATTAAATGGACATGGATTTAGTTTACAAAATGAGTTGCCATTACTTAAAGAAGTTCCTGCCTATATCCGGTGTAAGGTAATTGAGATTCTAGAAAATGGAGATCATCCTTTGTTCTTGGCAGAGGTAATTGGTGCAGAAATTAATAAAGATGCTGTCCCTCTTGAATTACGGAAAACTGGCTGGTCTTATGGTGGTTGATAATTCTTTAAAAATAAACGAACTCAAAGTGCATTTGGACGCACTTTTTAATTTTGCTTCACAGGTTACCTATAGCCAAAAGCATCTTTTACCTGTAGTTCAAGCAGGAAAGTCCTTAATCGGAATAAACCCTAATATTCCCCCTAAAAACTTATTGAAATGGCTGGAAGGGTATGTGAAAGAATTTTCCATGGGAAAAGAGGAGAATATTAAAGAAATAAAGCAAAAATCTCCTGAAGTTATTGAAATAACAAAATTAGGAGAATTGGTCAATGCAAATCAGAAAACGGAAGCTTTAAAATATCTCCAATTTTTAAAACAAGTGGCAAACCAGGAATATATTGCTGAATATTTAATGGAACTGGCAACTTCAAAGTCCCCCTTTCAGTTATTATTTTGCTGGTATATATTTAAAACGATAAGGCATACAGAGAATGAAAACCAATTTTTACTGCTTGAATTGGGAATCTCTTGTCTGATGGATGAAAATAAGAATAAAAATGCCAATCAATTTGAGCTAATCTGCTATCAAAACCAGATTCTAAATACAGCTATGATTCGGTCTGAAACTATTATTCCCAAATTGAATGTAATGGTTGAGATTGCTAAAACTGAAATATCTGAAAATGGTCATACTTTTATTCTACAGGAATTGGTTCCATTAATTAATGACAGAGGAGAAATGGGGGTGTGGACATTTTTATCTGGACTGAACATGGAAGAATTGAATCCTGAATTAATATTACGATTGGATGCGGTGAGATCAGCAGTTAGATATTCAAGTAATAAAAATGATTGGTTTATGGAAAAAATAATTAATTCTCGAATGAAAACAGTATGTTGAACCAAATAGGAAAATGGAAAATATTTCCATTAGAAACTGGCGATTTCCGTTTAGATGGTGGCGCTATGATGGGCTCTGTACCAAAGGTATTATGGGAGAAGACGAATCCGGCAGATGGGTTGAATCGCATAGATCTTTCCCTTCGCTGCCTATTGCTGGATGATGGTGAAAACAGGGTATTAATTGATACAGGATTGGGAACCAAGGGAAGCGATAAGTTTAAAACGATGTTCCATATTGTCCAGCCTGAAAATCCTTTAAAGAATGCTTTGAGTAAAATCGGATTTTCACCCAATGATGTCACCCATGTCATTTTTTCCCATTTACACTTTGACCACGCCGGAGGAGCTACAGAGATTAATGAGGAGGGACAGCTGATACCAGTATTTCCCAATGCGGAATATTTTATTACCGAGTCCCAATGGAAGCAGGCCAATCAACCCAATACCAGGGACAGAGCCAGTTTTCTGCAGGCGGATTTTCTCCCATTGCAAGAAGCAGGATTGCTGCAGCTCATTCCTGAAAATACAACTATTATAAATGGGATATCCACCTATTGCGTGCATGGGCATACCTGCGGACAGCAACTCATAAAACTGGAAGATGGTGATGAGGCTTTGATCTTTTGTAGTGATTTAATTCCTCTTAAATCTCATCTGCAAATCCCCTGGATTATGGGTTATGATCTGAATGCATTATTGACATTAGAAGAGAAAACTCAATTTCTGTCACAGGCCGGCGATGAGAACTGGTGGCTGGTGTTTGACCATGATCCTGCAACATCAGCAGTTAAAATTAAGCAGGG
>DTTG01000226.1 GCA_012964845.1 Fidelibacterota bacterium | reverse complement strand
GTTTGTAAAGGACTGCATGGCCATAGATATAAAGCAGAAATTTGTGTAGAAGGTGACCTGATCCAAGAGAAAGGAGTATCTGAAGAGGGAATGGTCATTGACTTTGCTGATATTAAGAAAGTAGCCCTGAAATTTATTCAAGAAGAATTAGACCATGCTTTTATGGTTTGGGATAAGGATGATGAGCTGTTGGAGTTTTTCAAAAACTCAGATGGGCATAAGCCAGTAATTGTACCCTTTACTCCTACAGCAGAAAATGTAGCAGCTTATATTTTTAAAGAATTAAAAGATAAATTTACTGATGTGTTCCAAACTGGACTCAGGCTGCAATCCGTTAAGTTATGGGAAACACCGTCAAGTTATGCATTGTATGAAGAGGGGTAAAGTGCAAATGGTGGTTCTGGGTTCTAGGTGCTGGATGTTGCTTATCCGGTAGCAACTTATTTGAGAAATTGGATACTAATCCCTTTTCACAATTAACAATTAATTTACTTCTTCTTCCCCCTTACAACACGTTCAATAAGTGCCCATGCTGTCTTTGGAATCTTTTCTAATTTATTAAATTCTCCAGCATTATAAATCCATTCACCACCATCCAGAGTTACAACCTCACCATTCATATAGCCTGAATAATCAGAAAGCATGTAGGCTGCCAAATTGGCTAATTCCTGATGGTTTCCATAGCGTTTCATGGGCAGTGATTTTTCAAAATTAAAGAATGTTGAAATTGGTTTGGGAAATAATCTGTCCCAAGCGCCCTTAGTGGGAAAGGGACCCGGAGCTATGGCATTACATCTTATTCCATATTTAACCCATTCGGAGGCAAGCGATCGAGTGAGAGCAAGTACACCACCTTTAGCAGCTGCCGATGGTGCTACGAAGGATGACCCTGTCCATGCATAGGTTGTTACAATATTCAACATGACACCAGGATGTTTTTTGTCTATCCAATGTTTACCGAGCAATAGTGAATAATTATAAGTGCCTTTTAAAACAATATCAATTATTACATCAAAGGCTTTTGGTGTAAGACGTTCTGTGGGACTTATAAAATTTCCTGCTGCATTATTTAGGAGGCAATCAATTTTACCAAATTTATCCAATGATGATTCAATTATCCGCTTTACATCTTTATGATCTCTCACATCCCCGGAAATGGGTAATACTTCTCCATGATATTCATTGAATTCGGTGGCAGTTTCATCTAATACCTCCTGTCTTCTACTGGTGATAATCAAATGAGCACCCAACTCCATAAAATATTTCCCCATTGATTTTCCTAAACCTGTTCCACCTCCAGTAACGAGAATTACTTTGTCTTTAAGTGCACCCTCTTTTAACATTCCTGAAAAATTCATTAAATCTCCTGCTATATGCCTTGTATGAAATTAATTAATAAGGATAAATTTCCTCCCTTTAATTTAAACCAATTTTTATATATTAAAATCAATTTGGAGAACAAATGGTAAATCTTACCCATATTAACAAAACTAAAAAAGCCTATTCTGAATCAGAAAATAGCCTGCTATTCTTGGGTATTTTTCAAGATAAAAAGTTAAATCCACAGCAACGAACTCTTGATGATACCTTGGGCAATCGTCTGTCTGCTGCTATGAAACTGGATGGATTTATTGGGAAAAAAGAAGAACAAATTCATATCTTTGGAAATGAAGTCAATAAAAGGGTTGTACTTATTGGATTGGGAACTCAAAAAAATTATACTTCTGATCGGGCAAGAAGTGTGGCGTCAAATATAACTCGATTTTCAACTGATGTAAAGAATGCAGATTTTAGTGTTGATGGCGATTCATTTGCTTTAAAGAAAAATATATTTGCCCAAGCATTTGCTGAAGGTCTTGTTTTAGGTTCATATGAATTTAATGATTATAAAACAAAAAAAGATGATTCGGTGAAAGCCAGCTCAATTACAATGTATGGAAAGGTTGATGCAAAATCATTGGACAAGGGAGCTATTTTAGGTGCATCGGTTGGGTTTGCCAGGGATTTAGGAAATCATCCTGCTAATATATTGACACCCACTTACTTGGCAAGGACTGCACAAAAAATATCGGATAATTCCCCTAAAATGAATTGTCAAATATTTGATGGAAAAGAATTTAAAAAAATGGGAATGGGTGCCTTCCATGGTGTTGCAATGGGGGCTACTGAACCTGCTAAAATGATAATTGTAGAATATAATGGCGGTCGGAAAACTCAAAAGCCTATTGCATTAGTGGGGAAAGGACTCACTTTTGATTCGGGGGGTATATCTCTTAAACCGCCTCCAAATATGGATGAAATGAAATTCGACATGTGTGGAAGTGCTACGGTAATGGGAGTTCTACAAGCTGTATCAGAACTGAAACCCAAAATAAATATTGTGTTTGCTATTGGTTCTACTGAAAATATGCCCGGAAGTAATGCTCAGAGACCAGGTGATATTGTAACTGCATATAATGGAAAGACCATTGAGGTCCTCAATACTGATGCTGAGGGTCGTTTAGTTTTAGCAGATGTACTTTCTTATGTGAATAAGAATTACGAGCCAACTGCAATACTTGATTTTGCGACATTAACCGGGGCTGTTCTTGTTGCTTTAGGCAACAGAGCCAGCGGTGTACTTGGGAATAATAATACTCTCATGAAAGAGGTAAAAAAAGCCAGTGAAGTTAGTTCCGAAAAAGTATGGGAGCTGCCCCTTTGGGAAGAATATACAAGAGAAATTAAAGGTAAATATGCAGATATTAAAAATATCGGGGAAGCCAGATTGGCAGGCACTATCACCGCTGGTGCATTCTTAAAAGAATTTGTTGATGATACACCTTGGGTTCACATGGATATCGCTGGTACCGCATGGGGTCCAAAAGAACCATCATACCAGCCTAAAGTAGGTGCTACCGGTGTTGCAGTAAGACTGGTTTATCAACTGTTGGAAAATAGAATTTAACATCTTTTAAAAATTAAATAATAATTAAACAGAGACAGCAATGACACAATTAATTGAACCCCATGGTGGGATTCTTTGTGATTTACTAATTCAAGGTGAAAAACTAAATCAGCTTAAAAAAGATTCTTTACATTTAGAAAGTTTAACCCTTAATGATCGACAACTCTGTGATATAGAAATGCTGTTAAATGGCAGTTTTTCTCCCCTCATAGGCTTTTTAACAGAAGCAGATTATAATTCAGTTGTTAATAATCTGCATTTATCTGATGGGAATATTTGGCCAATACCAATTACCTTGGATGTAAATGAGGAATTTAGCAAAAGTATTACAATTGGGGATAAAATTGTTCTTCGTGATCATGAAGGTGTTGCAATTGCCATTATGACTGTTTCCGATAAGTGGACACCAGACAAGGAAAATGAAGCAGAGCTTGTTTATGGTACTCAGGATATTGGACATCCCGCAGCAAATTATCTTTTGAATCAATCCGGTGAAGTCTATTTAGGTG
The DNA here is from genome assembly GCA_012964845.1 of Fidelibacterota bacterium. Lineage (GTDB taxonomy): Bacteria > Fidelibacterota > Marinisomatia > SCGC-AAA003-L08 > D37C17 > D37C17. Next base: position 1,992 of record DTTG01000226.1, on the reverse strand, counting down.
GAAAGTTAGATGGATTAGAACTCCCTCGTCATTATGACTATAAACTACAAAGACATTCCCCGGCAGAATTAAGAGCGCAATTCAAGAAAATGGGTTGGACAACTATTGTGGCTTTTCAGACTAGAAACCCAATGCATCGTGCTCATAAGGAACTCACTGTAAGGGCTGCACGAGAAATTGGTGGTAACCTGCTCATTCATCCTGTTGTTGGTATGACGAAACCAGGAGATGTTGATCATTATACTCGGGTTAGATGTTATAAAAAAATCATGGAAAAATTCCCTGAGGATACTGCAATAATGAGTTTGCTTCCTCTTGCGATGAGGATGGGTGGTCCCCGTGAAGCTTTATGGCATGCGCTCATTAGAAAAAACTATGGATGTACTCATCTCATTGTTGGTCGTGATCACGCAGGGCCTGGAATAGATAGCAAAGGTAATCCATTTTATGGGCCATATGATGCGCAGGATATGGTCAATAAATATGCAGATGAGATTGGGGTTGAAATGGTACCCTTTAAGTTGATGGTTTATGTAGAAGAACGTGCCGAGTATATGCCGATAGATGAAGTACCGGAAGATTTAACAAAATTGAATATTTCAGGTACTGAACTCAGAAGAAGATTGGATCAGGATTTAGATATTCCGGAATGGTTTTCATATCCGGAAGTTGTTGAGGAACTTCGCCATGCCCATCCACCGAAAGATAGAAGAGGGTTCACCGTATTTTTCACAGGACTTTCCGGTTCAGGAAAGTCAACCATAGCAAATGCTCTTTTAGTGAAATTTCTTGAACATGGGCGGAGAAGGGTTACCCTTTTAGATGGTGATATTGTGCGGATTAATTTATCAAGTGAGTTAGGATTCTCTAAAGAACATCGAAACTTAAATATTACACGGATTGGATTTGTAGCCAGTGAAATAACTAAAAATGGAGGTATAGCAATTTGTGCTCCAATTGCTCCTTATGAAGCGATTCGTAAATATAATCGAGAGTTGATCTCAAAGGTGGGTGGATATATTGAGGTACATGTTTCTACACCATTGGAAACATGTGAAAAAAGAGATGTTAAGGGACTGTATGCCAAAGCTCGGAAAGGTATTATAAAAGGGTTTACCGGGATTGATGACCCTTATGAAAAACCTGTTAATCCGGAGCTGAGTATTGATACTTCCAATATTTCTCAGGAAGAGGCAGTGCAACAGGTATTGATTTATTTAGAGAATCAAGGATTTCTGGCTTAATGTCAAATTTTCTGATAAGTGATGAAATAATTCAATCTGTAATTGAAATTACAAAGCAAGCTGGTGCGGTTATCATGGATGTTTATAAAACCAATTTTGAAATTCATATCAAGAATGATAAATCACCTGTGACTGAAGCTGATACCAGAGCCAATGATATCATTACAGCAGGACTATTGAAGATTGCCCCTGATATTCCGATTTTATCTGAAGAGGGGCGAGATATTCCTTTTGAAGAAAGATCTAAATGGGAATCTTTTTGGTTGGTTGATCCGCTGGATGGAACCAAGGAATATATAAAGAAAAATGATGAGTTCACTGTTAACATTGCATACATGGAAAACAATCTACCTGTTTTTGGGGTAGTGTATGCACCTGCATTGAATGAAATGTATTGGGGAAGTATAGAAAAAGGTGCATTTAAATCAGTAGCTGGAGATTCATTTAACCCCATCCGAGTTAAGTCACAATTAAACAATCCAGTTCAAATAGCTACAAGCCGATCACACCCCAGCTCTAAAATGGATAATTTCCTTGCTCAATTTGATACATTTGATTTACATCGAATGGGAAGTTCGCTTAAAATATGTTCCGTTGCTGATGGAAGAGTACATTTTTACCCACGATTAGGACCAACAATGGAATGGGATACTGCAGCATCTCATGCAGTAATCAACTCTGCAGGCGGTGAATTAATTAAGTATGGAACAAATAAACCCTTGGAATATAATAAAGAAGATTTATTAAA